>CALWRK010000036.1 GCA_944383935.1 uncultured Clostridia bacterium | reverse complement strand
GGTAATTTTACTTGGCGTACTCTACGCTGCGCAGTTCGCGAATGACGTTCACCTTTATCTGACCGGGATAGTCCAGTTCCGCTTCCAGCTTCTTGGCTATCTCTTTTGCCATGAACATGGTGGCGTTGTCGTCCACTTCCTCCGGCTTTACCATGACGCGGATCTCTCTGCCCGCCTGAATGGCGTATGACTGTTCCACTCCGGCAAAGGAGTTTGCCACGTTCTCTATCTTTTCCAGCCTCTTGACGTAGTTTTCTATCGACTCTCTTCTGGCTCCGGGACGCGCACCCGAGATGGCGTCGGCGGCTTGGACTATTATGGCTTCCAGAGTGGACGGCTCCACGTCGTTGTGGTGCGCCTCCACCGCGTGTATGACGGCGGGGGATTCCTTAAAGCGTTTGAGCAGCTCCACGCCTATGGATACATGGGTTCCTTCCACCTCGTGGTCCACAGCCTTTCCTATGTCGTGCAAAAGACCCGCCCTTCTGCACACCTTGAAGTCCGCGCCCAACTCGCTTGCCAAAGATCCCGCCAAATAGCTGACTTCCAGGGAATGTTTGAGTACGTTCTGCCCGTAGCTGGTGCGGAATTTCAGCCTGCCCAGAAGCTTGATTATCTCGGGGTGCAAGCCGTACACGCCCGCGTCGAATGCGGCGTTTTCAGCCGCTTCTTTCATCTGATTGTCCAGCTCTCTCTTGACTTTTTCCACCGTTTCTTCTATACGGGCGGGGTGGATCCTGCCGTCGGAAACCAGGCGCTCTATCGCAAGCCTTGCCACCTCCCTGCGCACGGGATCGAACGCGGATACGGTGACCACGTCGGGAGTGTCGTCTATTATGAGATCTACGCCCGTGCAATTTTCTATGGAACGGATATTCCTGCCCACTCTGCCTATGAGCCTGCCCTTCATCTCGTCGCTGGGCAGGGCTACGGTGGATACGGCTATCTCCGAAGCCTGGTCCACCGCACAGCGCTGAACCGCCTGACCTACGATGTTGCGCGCCTTCTTTTCCGCTTCGTCCTTTGCAGTCTGCTCTATCTCGCGCGCCTTTTCCACGGCGTCTTTACGCACCTCGTCCAGCAGCTGCTCCATGAGCTGCGCCTTCGCCTCTTCCTGAGTGAGCTGTGCCACCTTTTCCAGTTGGGCGAGCATCTTTTCGTGAGATTGCGAAAGTTCCGCTTGCAGGTTGTCTATCTCCTGCTCTTTTTTCTCCATATCCCTTTTCTTATCGTCTAAGGATGCGGATTTTTTGTCGAGCAACAGCTCCCTGGACGCCAGCTGATCTTCCCTCTGGGAAAGCCTGTTCTCCGTGCGCTGTAACTCTGCCCTGCGCTCTCTGGATTCTTTATCCAGATCCGAACGCATCTTGTGCTGCTCTTCTTTGATTTCCAGCCTTGCTTCCTTTAGATAAGTGTCCGCATTGGATTTTGCGCTGTCCAAAAGCCGCGCGCACTCGTCTTTGATAGATCCGAGCTTTTTACGCGCGCCATACCTGAAAATAACGTAACCCACGACTGCGCCCAATATAAGGCACACTGCCGCTATGCCCAGGGAGATACCTACGATGCCCCCGTTACTGACACTGCTGAGGAGAAAGCCTGTCGAATTCAACATATACATTTCCTCCCGTTTTATATGCCGCAAAAACGACATATATTGTTAAGTTATAAGTGATAAGCAAGGGGCAAACCTGCCCTTATACTTATTACATTATAATTATTATATTATAATATTATGTATATGTCAAGTAATAGAGGATACTTTTATGTGTGAGGCGAAGGAGGACAAGACTAGCTTTATGCAAATTTTTGCGACATAAAAAGGGCACAGGCGCTTTTTTTGCGTGAAAGATGGGGCGAAAATATATAAAATACCCGCCCAAGCGGCGCGGCGCAATGCGCTTTGGCTCAGACGGGTAAAAACCTATAAACCGCCGAAAATGCTGTCAGCTTTTCATTAATTCTTTAAGCTTTGCTTTTATCTCCTCCGCCACTTCGGGGTTGTCGTCCAAAAATTGGATGGTCTTTTCTCTGCCCTGACCTATCTTATCCCCGTTATAGCTGAACCACGAGCCGGATTTCACGACTACCCCCTTTTCCTGAGCCAAATCTATTATGCAGCCGTTTGCGGATATGCCCTTTCCGAAGATGATGTCGAACTCCGCCGTCTTGAAGGGGGGAGCAAGTTTGTTCTTAACTATCTTTGCGCGCGTGCGGTTACCCACTATCTCCGAGCCGTTCTTGATGGCGTCGCCCTTGCGTATCTCCATCCTCACGCTGGCATAGAATTTGAGCGCCCTGCCGCCCGTGGTGGTTTCGGGATTGCCGAACATTACGCCCACCTTTTCCCTAAGCTGATTTATGAAGATGATGCACGTCTTTGCCTTGTTCACCACGCCCGTGAGCTTTCTGAGCGCCTTTGACATCAGCCTTGCCTGAGCGCCCACGGTGGATTGATCCATCTCCCCTTCTATCTCCACCCTGGGGGTGAGCGCCGCCACGGAGTCTATGACGATGATATCCACGGCGTTGCTGCGCACCAACATATCCGCAATGTCCAGCGCCTGCTCGCCGTTGTCAGGCTGGGATACATACAATTCTCTGATGTTCACGCCCAAATTCTCCGCATACACGGGGTCGAGCGCGTGTTCCGCGTCTATAAACGCCGCAGTACCGCCGTTCCTCTGGCAGGAAGCTATGGCGTGCAGCGCCACGGTGGTCTTACCCGAAGATTCCGGTCCGTATATCTCCACTATCCTGCCGCGGGGCAGTCCTCCCACGCCCAGCGCGTAGTCCAGCGTGAGGCAGTCGGTGCTGATGACTTCTATCGGCTCCACCTGCTCGTCGCCCAGCTTCATGATGGCGCCCTTGCCGAACTGCTTTTCTATCTTGGAAATAGCTTCGTCCAAAAGCTCGTTCTTATCCTTACCCTTCTTAGGCTCTTCGTTTGCCATTTTAATTCTCCTTATCTCCGTTTTCTGCGCACTTCAATGCGTAAAACATGGCGGCGTTAGCCACACATCTTCTTATGTAATTTCTCTCGCCCGCCAGGTTGAGGCGATATATCTTGCCGCCCTTTCTGGTGGCGACTCCCACAAATGCAAGTCCCACGGGCGTACCCTTTTCGTCGCTCTCCGGTCCCGCACAGCCTGTGGTGGCTATACCCAAATCCACGTCGCGGTTGGCGAGCAAGCCGTGAGTCATCTCCCCCGCCGTTTCCTTGGATACGGCGCCGTACGTTTCCAAAGTGGACAGTTTGACGTGCAGGCGCCTTACCTTTGCGGCATTGGTGTAGGTGATCAGCCCTTCGCTGAGCACTTCGCTGGCGCCGGGGATGTCCACTATGGACGAACAGATCATGCCGCCCGTCAGGGATTCCGCCACTACTGCCTTTATCCCTTTCTCCCGGCACACGTCCACAAACCTCCTGGCAAGGCTGCAGTCGCAGTCTGCATATATCTTATCCCCGAACGCGCGTGTTATGGCGTCCAAGGTGTTGTGGAACTCCACCTCGTCGGCGTCCTTGTTGAGCACGAGTATGGTGCCGTCCAGGCAGTCCTCCGAATAGTCCACGGACACACTGCCCGTTTTGAGATAGGGAGCCACGTCCGCACGCTTTAAGCCGAACGTCTTTATAACGCAATAATTTTTGAATTGCTCTTCCTCTACCATTTATTTTCCCTCCTTATTTTCGGACAAAGCGCCCGCATTGTTTCCATCATATTCTTCCTTATCTTCTTCCTTCACCGGCGCGCTTCCGCCCTCATCCTGCGCGAATACACCGCGGTTTTTATAGATATAGTGCGCGCCCGACACCACCGTGAGCAACGTGGCGATTATCAACTCCGCAAAGCCCAGCCATGTGATTACCACATGGAGGGGCGAAAACAGCAGCGTGGTGAGTGCGGACAGCGTGGCGATAGTCTTTAACTTTCCCATCTTATCCGCCGCTATCACATAACTTTTAAGCGCGGCTATCTGGCGCAAAAGCCCTATTATAAACTCGCGCGCCACGATGATTATGCTGCATATCACCGCCACATAGGGCACGCCTATCACCTGGAAATAGTCGCCATCCACCACGAATGCCAGACCCACTATCACCAAAATTTTATCCGCGATGGGGTCGAGGAACTTACCCAAATCGGTGACCATGTTGTACTTGCGGGCGATGTAGCCGTCGAAAAAGTCCGTCCAACCCGCTATGCAGAAGAGTGCGCCCGTAACGGCGCACACCCACCCCGCCAATGATTGCAGGCAATATGCCGCTATTATGAGCGGTATAAGCGCCAGCCTGGCGATGGTTATCTTTGTAGGCAAATTTATATGTATCTTTCCCATATCACTCCGCCTCCCCCAGCAGATCTTCCCCATTTACTCCCGTTATCTTCACCCTGTACACGCTGCCCGCGTCCACCGGATGCCCGCTCGTAAAATAGGTAACTCCGTCCACGTCGGGAGTTTGAAAAGCCGTCCTCCCCGTGAACATCTGCATGGTGTAGTCTATATCCTCGTATACGACGTCAAAGGTCTGACCTATCAGTCGTTTTTTATCCTCGCGCGACACCGCATTTTGCACGGCGTACGCCCTTTTTCTGCGCGCGCTCTTCACGCGCTCGGGCAACTGTTCGGGCAGCCTCGCCGCCGCCGTCCCCTCTTCCTTGGAGTAGGCAAAGAAGCCGCACGCATAAAAATGCGCCTCTTTCAAGAACTCGTACAGCTCTTCCGCCTCCTCTTCGCTCTCCCCGGGAAAGCCCATGATAAAGGTGGAACGCACGAATATGCCCGCACTCCTCAGCTTTTTGATGAGCGCGCGTATGTATTCGCCGTTTACCCTCCTGCCCATTCTCTTCAATATCCTATCCGATATATGCTGCAAGGGTATGTCAACATACTTGCATATTTTGGGATTTTTGCAGATATATTCGATAAGTTCGTCGTCCACCTGCTCGGGATAGAGATACAGCAGCCTAATCCATTCCACATTCAGCTCAGACAGCTTTTCCAAAAGGGGAATAAGCCCCTTTTCTCCCCTGTCTGCGCCGTAACGCGTCACGTCCTGCGCCACGAGTATGAGTTCCCTCACTCCCCACTCTTCCGTCAAGGTGCGCGCTTCGCGCAGCAGCTCCTCTTCCGGGCGCGAGGTGTAGTTCCCTCTTATGGAGGGAATGGCGCAGTAGGTGCACCTGTTGGAACAGCCCTCCGCTATCTTCAAATAGGCGTAGTGCCACGGCGTGGTGAGTATGCGCTTACAGGTGAAGTGCCTGTCGTTTATGTCGTTTTCCAGCACCTGTCCCCTCTCTCCTGCAAGAGCGCGATCCACCGCTTCGGGCAGGTCGAAATACCTGTCCGTACCCGCCAGAACGTCTATCTCGGGGATACCGTTCATTAGCTCCCTGCCGTATCTTTGAGCAAGGCAGCCGCTCACCGCCAGCACCTTGCACCTGCCTTCCGTCTTATACTTGGCGGCTTCCAAGATATTGTCTATACTCTCCTGCTTGGAGGGGTCGATAAAGCCGCAGGTGTTCACAAGTATCACGTCCGCCTGCGCCAAATCTGCCACGGCGGAATAGCCGCGTTCGGCGAAATACGCCAGCGCATTCTCCGTGTCCACCCTGTTCTTATCGCAACCCAGCGATATCACTCCCAAATTCTTAGTTGTCACCGCAGCCGTCTCCGTAAAGTGCGTTAAACTGCTCCATGGTCATGAGCACCGCCCTTTCTTTTTTGCCCGGGATCTGCGGCTCGATATAGCCGCTTGCGACCATCTTGTCCACCAGCTTAGCCGCGCGCGGATATCCCAAGCCGAATACGCGCTGCAACTTGGATATGGACACCACGCCCGTTTCTATGACGTGTTTGAGCGCCTGAACGAAGTAGGGGTCTTCCGTAAACGAGCCGTTCGCAAGCTCTCCCGCGTCCGATATGCTCGTCTTTTCCTCCTCCACGGTGGTGATATACTTCTCGATGGCGGGGTCGAAGTGCGCCTTATTGTGCTCCTTGACGTAGTTCGCCACGGCGTATATCTCCTTGCTCAAAATGAGCGCGCCTTGCAGACGTATGATATTGGGCTTGCTGCCCTCTTTGTAAAGCATATCGCCGTAGCGCAACAATTTTTCCGCGCCCACCGTATCCAAAATGGTCTTGGAGTCCACCGCAGAGGTGACCGCAAAAGCTATTCGCGTGGGCAGATTCGCCTTGATAGTGCCCGTGATGACGTCCACGGACGGACGCTGCGTAGCCAAAATCATGCTTATGCCCGCCGCGCGCGCCTTTTGCGACAGCCTCTTTATAAGCTGTTCGAAATCCCTGCTCACGGCAGAGGTCATGATATCGCCCACCTCGTCCACTATGAGCAGTATGCTGGGCAGTTTGCCCTCCGGTTTGACGGCGTTGTATTCCGACAGGTTGCTCACCATGTTCTCCCCGAACAGATGATAGCGGTACTCCATCTCGTTCACCAGCCATTCCAGCGCCTTTATAGCCATATGTTCGTCGGATATGGCGGCGGGCAACAGCATATGCGGCAGCCCTTCGTACGGCTTGAACTCCACCACTTTGGGGTCGATTAACAACACCCTGAGATCGTCTGGGGAATACTTATAGACCATGCTGCACAGCAGACAGTTGAGGAATACGCTCTTGCCGCTGCCGCTAGAACCTGCCACCAGCGCGTGCGGGAATTTGGCGATGTCGCACACATAGTTATTATTGTCGATGTCCTTGCCCAGCGCAAAGAAAAGCCCTTTGTCCTTATCCGCACGGATAAACTCGGGAGAATTGATGACCGTCTTTAAGCCAACCGTGCCCCTCGTCTTATTCGGCACTTCTATACCCACCAAATTCTTACCTCTGATGGGAGCTTCTATTCTTATGCTGTCCACCATGAGGCAGGCGCGAATATCCTCTTCCAGCTTGGGAATCTCGCGCACGGATATCGAACGCGGCATCTGCAACTCAAAGCGCGAAAAAGCGGGACCTTGCACTATGTTCACCACTTTCGCGGGAACCTTGAAGTCATCAAGCGTGCGCTCCAACTCCGCGACCATGCCGGCATAATCTTCGTTGCTGTTCACTTTCTCGTTGTAATCGTTCAAAAGCTCCAGCTTGGGAGGGACATACTTGCCCGATTTGTGAGGTACATATACGGGGATACCGTTGAACTTGTTCGCGTCCTCCTCTTCTTCCTTCCCCTTGGCAGGCTCGCTCTTTGGCTCGGTCTTTGCCGGCTCCGGCACCACGGGCACCACCTTGGGAGTCACGGGCAACACGGGATCGGGCTTGAACGCCGGCTTTACGGGTTCGGGCTTAATAGGCTCGGGTTTGACCGGTTCGGGCTGCACCGGCTGTACCGGTTCGGGTTTGACCGGCTCGGGCTGCACCGGCTGTACCGGTTCGGGTTTGACCGGTTCGGGCTTAATAGGCTCGGTCTGGACGGGGCGGGAATAGTCGGGTTTTGCCGGCTCTTCCTTTTTGAAAAGGGAGGAAAAGTCGTCGAATACCCGCTCGTTGTGGTCGGATTTATCCTGAAACGAATCGGCTGAGGAGCTTTCCTCTTCCGTGCCGTGCACGGTGTGGCTTATAAACCTGTCTATCTCCTCATCTCCCGAAGACGTGCCCATCTTGGCGATGTTTTCCTCTATATTGCGCCGCAAAGTGTCACTGTAATACAGCTTTTCATCGCCCGTGAGATGCCTGTCCTCGTCAATGGTGCGGTCATCTTTCAGTTCGGGCTCTTTGGGGGTATACTCTCCGTACAGCATACGCTTGCTGTCGTCGCGGGTGACGGGTTTGCGCAGACTCTCGCGCCTCTTGCGCTCTTCTTCCGCATCCCCGTACAGCACTCCAGCCGCGGTCGCCCTGTCCATTCCCTTATACATATTGACCGCTTCGTTTACGTCGGGCGGCGCGATGATGTCGTCATCTACCGTTTCCTGTTCTTCTTCCGCCAGTTTGTCTATGGGCGTCACGGAGGTGGGACGGTTGAAAAAGGTGGTGTGGAAGTTGGAATCCAACTTCTTCCCCTTTGTGGTGCCGTTATACATATCCGTGCCGATAGTGCGAAGTCCGTCCCCTTCTGCACGCATATACCCGTCCGAAGAGGGGCGGCGCGAGTATTCTTCACTCGACGTTATCTTTCCCAGCTTTGCGGAGCGGCGCCTTGCCGCCAGCTTGTCCAGGTTGAACATACACACCACTATAAGCGCGACAAGCCCCGCCGTGACAAGTCCCAATACGACCATGCTGAACACATACATAAACGAGCTGACCACCAGCGGATAAGCCAGCAGAGAAAACAGCGCTCCGCCCGCCGTGGCTCCGCTGAGGTAGCAGTCGGAGATATACCCTCCCCAGCCATGGTAGGCGTATTCGTAAGATGTGGACAGATGGCACATAAGGATAATTGCCGCCAAGGTGATCACATAGAGGGCTATCATTCCCAACGACACCTTTACTTTCACCCTGAACAGCTTCAAAAGTCCCGAAATAAATAACGCCACGGCTATGCCGTATGAGGCAAAGCCGAAGATTCCCAAAAAGAAATACCTGTTGACATAGTCCCCCGCCGTTCCGAACGCACCGAATAAAATCAACATAAACAGTACGGATATGCCCAGCAAGATGAGTCCGACAAATACGGAGTTGCTCATCTCCTTGCCGCCGACATTGTCCGTGCCCGCATTTCCCGTTTTTTTATCCTTTTCTTTCACTAAGTTACACTCCCTGCATTATTCGGATATTAAAATTATAACACACGCGCGACTGAAAATACAAGGATATTGACACTTCCTTTTTATAAATAATAGACATACTTTTATTACGCAAATTAAGACATACCCGCACAGGGGCTGAGGGCGAGGTTGGGTAAGGGCAAGGAAAAACTTGCTTGCCGAAAGTGCGACAACAACATATTGCGCCCGCAGTTGAACACAGCCGCAGGCGCAAAATAGCCGATATATGTTAAAATTGCCCGTTATTCGTTGAACACGTCCAAAAGCGAGGTCTTTATCTTCTTCCCCACATACGCCATAGCGGCAAGAGATGGGTCGAGTAGCGTTTGAGCCAGGTAGTTCACCTCTTCTTCCGTGACCTTATCCACGCGCTCTATTTCCTCCTGCGTATCCAAAAGCTCGCCCGTGCACAGCGCATAACGCGCGAACATCTTGCCTATACCGCTCGTGCTCTCTCCCGTGAGCGCGTACGCCGTCTTTATCTGCTGTTTGCCCTTTTCCAGCTCGCTTGCGGTGAAAGGCTTCAACCCCCTGAACAGTTTTGCCATGGTGCGCACCGCCTTTTCCGCATTGGAGGGATTCACGCCCGCATATATGCACAGACAGCCGTTATTTATATAGTTGGACGGAGAGGAAAACACCGAATACGCCAGCCCCTCTTTTTCCCTGATCTCTTGGAAGAGGCGCGAACTCATATTTCCGCCCAATATGGCGTTAAGCACCGCCAAGGCCACGTCGTGCTCATCCTTGTATTTTAGCCCCGGGAAGGCTATTCCGATATGCGATTGCTCCAAATCGGGCTTTTCCGTATAGCTGTATCCCCTGCTCGCCTTGGCGGGCTTATCCTGCCAATCGCGCGAAAGTTTGGGCAGCCGCCCGACAAAAAACTTTTCCGCAACATCCTTTGCCCTAGCAAATTCCACATTGCCCACTATGGTGACCACCGTGCTGTCGGAAGCGTAGTTTTGACTGATATATGTGCGTAAATCCTCGCTTGTAAAGTGTGCGACATTGCTCCTGGGGCCCAATATCGTCCGCCCCAGCGGATGAGCGCCGAAATAGGCGCTTGAAAGATTGTCCAAGCAAAGGTCCGCCCCGTCGTCTTCGGACATGGATATCTCCTCGTCTATCACCTTGCGCTCCCTGTCCAGCTCCCCCGCGTCCAAGGTGTGCTCAAAAAGTATGTCGGATATCACGTCCGCGCACTCTTCCAGGTGCTCCGCCAGCCCGAGCGTGTAGTAACAGGTGGCAGTTTTGGACGTAAAAGCATTTATCTGCGCCCCGAGTTTGTCTATGTCCTCGCTTATCTGAAAGGCGTTGCGCCTTTTCGTGCCCTTGAAGAGCATATGCTCCACACAATGGGATATGCCGTTGTTCTTTTCCGTTTCATTGACGCTTCCCGCGCCCGTAAGTACGCTCAAAAATGCGGAGAATACCCCATCCATCTTGCAGTGCACAAGAGTCAGCCCGTCGGCAAATCTATAAATATTCCTTTCCATAATAACTATATTATATGCAATCGGAGGGGAAAAGTAAAGAAATAATTTTTTGGGGATGAAGAAAAAAGGAAAGGCGCACCTTATCTACCCCGAAAAAGTGATATTTTTGGCTAGCAAAGCAATAAAGCCTCGATGAGAATCTATAAGCATTGAGGCTTTTTCTCTTCGCAGAAGTATATCATACGCCAAAAGTG
>CALWRK010000035.1 GCA_944383935.1 uncultured Clostridia bacterium | reverse complement strand
GCTTGCTATCCCGAACTATCTTGTACGGGCGAGCAGGCGGAAGTTTCCAATCGCTGGGGAGTGATGGACAACATCTTATGCTGCGGCAATGAAAAAGTGTACGCCTTTGCCAAGGATATAATAGACGAACTTTGCGAGATCTTCCCCGCGCCTTACTTCCATATAGGCGGGGACGAGGTGCCCAAAACGCGTTGGAAGACTTGTCCCAAATGTCAAGCCAAGATAAAAGAGCTGGGATTGAATGACGAAAATGCCTTGCAAGGCTACTTCAATAACGAGATGGCAAAGTATCTGCGCGCCAAGGGTAAACGGATGATAGGCTGGAACGAAGTGCTCGACGCCATGGATATCATGGATAAGGACGTCATCGCGCAATGGTGGGTATTCCGCGGCAGCAAAAAGCGCGAACTTGGCTGGCTGAACGAGGGCGGAAACCTTATCCTCTCCATCTGGGATTATGTGTATATGGACCACCCCTACAATGTGCGTCCTCTGTCAAAAACCTATAAAATGACCGCTGCTAAGGTGGGTATAAAGGATACAAAAGGCGTGTTGGGCGTGGAATGCCCGCAATGGTGTGAGTATATCCGCGACGAAAAGAAGTTGGATTTTCTCACTTTTGCCCGTATCATCACACTTGCCGAAGTGGGATGGACGCCCGATTATAAGATGGACTATTCCGATTTCGAGCATCGTCTGGAACAGCTCCGCCCCTTCTTTGAAAGCCGCGGTTACTATATCCCCCCTCAAAAGGTCTATCGCGGCAAAGCCCGCGACTTCAAGACTCTAACCTATGCCGGCAGGTGGGCGATGTGGAGAAAAGATCCTTATTGGGAGTTAACTTATACCGAAAGGTTAAGTGAAAAATAAAAGGGAAGAGGGTATCGCGGTTTAACCGTCGGTACCCTTTCATTTTTCGCCTTTGCAATGTTAAAGCAGTATTGTTAAATTGCGTTGTAATTATGGCGATGTTTTGTGGAGCGTTGCTATGTTTCCTGCTATAAGTGTATTTATAAAAGTAATATGTGTATAGCACATATTTGCAATATAAATATATGGTATAATTTTGGGAGTTGACACATCTTTTTTGTGCGGTGCGGTTGATATTTCAATTAAGGGCGGTCATATCGGCGGTATGTGTATTTACACATATTTACCCTCATACGGCACTTCATTATAGGGGAAAGGCGTGCGATTTTGCCATAGTACCTAAGCGGGCGTTTGCTATTCACGGGCGCAGGGGTTTGCGATAAGCGGATTGCTTTTTAGAAAAAACACGTCAAAGTTTTTCTTTCAAAAACTCTCGTACTCCTTTCATGGCGCGGCGGCTTATTTTCAAAGCCATGGTTATGGCAAAGGCGTGCACTGCAAAGCGTCCTTCGCCGTGAAAGTGGACATAGGGCACGCCCAGCTCCATCAGCTTGTCTATCAAGTCAAAGGTGAGCAGGGCGAGTTTGTCGTTTTCCGCGGAAATGGCGTAAGTGGGAGGAAAGGCGGAGGTCACCCAATAAATGGGGGAGATCTCTCTGCGGAAGTCTTGGGGCGTTTCGTCCAGCGGAGTGCCGCCGCAATACGCCTGTGTATATATCTTACCGCGCTTAAAGCCGGATTCCACCACTTTATCCATCTCGTATACGCCGCAATTAAGTACGGCGGCTGAGATCTTTTGTCCTTTGGCTCTCTCGTCCAGGTCGAAACGGGCGGCGTATTCGGGGTTGGTGGCTATGCAAGCCGCCATGGCGGCAAGGTGCGCGCCTGCTGATTCTCCGCCCACGGCTATGGAGCTCATATCTATATTCAACTCGTCTGCGTGTTCGCGCAAATAGCCTATCGCCTTATATATGTTCTGTATCATCTTGGGGTGGGCATATTTGGGCGCTTCGCCGTAATAAATGCTCGCCACAAAATATCCGCCGGTGGCAATGCGCGTGGTAAACGCTTCGCGTGATTCGGGCCAGCCGCCCATCCAACCTCCGCCGTGAATGTATATAAATACCTTATATTTGCCCTTAGGCTTACCCAACGGATAGTATGTGTTCAAATAAAGTTTTTCGTCGCTTGGGTCGTAGCGGATGCGCCTTTTGATATGTAAAAATACCGCCCGCCCGAAATTGTATATCGTGAGCATTCCCACTATCTCGTTGCGCAGCCTGCCGCCCATTGCGTAGGTGTACTTTATGCCGAAAGATATTTTGCGCATGAGCTTTTTCGCTTTTGCGCGAGCTTTGGCGGTATTTTCTTTCATCAGTTCGCGTACCCGCGCCCTGTTCTCCCTTAAATTGGAGTGGAAAGCCTTTTGCCTGTTGCGCAGTTTTTCATATTTTTCCCTGAACGGAGCAGGGGAATTATTTCCTTTGCGTTTCATACCTCTATAATAACATCTTTTGCCCCGACTTTCAAGATGCTGTTCTTATAAAACCGCCCTTTTGCCGCCGCTAAACGCGCAAAAAAATTCCGTCAAGCTTTTTGCTTAAATCAAACAAAAAACTTGACGGGGCGCGGCGAATGTCGCGCCCTTATTAAATTTTGCATAATGGGAGAGAAAAATGTTAATTATACTTGACATTTCTTCTATCTGCTCGTATTATTTATATGGTTAGAAGAAGCTAACCGCTTATTTATGCAGAGCGGTTAGCGTAAACTAATCGAAAGTGCAGGCGCGAGGAGGGTTTTTCGCGGCAGTATGTCGGTAAGTTAGTGGTAACTAATGCGCCGGGAGGGGTAATGGGAATGGAAGAGGAAAAAGAAAAAGTTATCGGGGCAAAGCAGGAGACGGCAGACGTCGCGGTTGAAGAAAGCGACAAAAGTGTTGCGGCAGCGACGAACGCCGCCATTCACGATGCAACGGGCGACAGCGAGGGTGCAAAGGCGGCGCCCAAGTACAAGATACGTCCGCTCACCGAACAGGCAGAGCGAGAGATGAAAACTCTCGAATTTATGATAGGCATATATTGCCGCAAAAAGCACAAGCACAAAGACGGGCTGTGCAGCGAGTGTCAAGACCTGTTGGATTATGCGCGCTTGCGCAGGAGTTTGTGTCCGTTCGGGGACAAAAAGACATTTTGCTCGAATTGCAAGATACATTGCTACAAGCCTGAAATGCACGAGAAGATGCGCAACGTGATGAAGTTCGCCGGACCCAGAATGATGTTTTACGATCCCAAGCAGGCGTTCAATCATGTGGCGGAAACCATCAGGGTGAAGAGGCGGAGAAAGAGGGAGGAAAAGGAAAGGCTGAAAAAGCAAAAGGCAAAAGAGGGGAAGACATAAGTAGAGAAATAAAATTATCAATACCCGCACGGCTTGCCGAAGTTTCGGCGGTGAAAGCGGGAAAAAGGAGAGAAATATGAAGAAAAAGTTTATCGCACTTTTCGCCGTAGCGGCGCTTTTGAGCGTAATGGCAGTCTTTGCCGCGTGCAAGAATTCCGATCCGGAAACCTTTGACGGAGCGGATGAGGACGGCAGGACGTACGGGGAAGTGTATGAGCTGAATGAAGCAACCGCGGACGGTTGGTACAGGGTGCCGGCGGAATCTTTTTCCGGTAGCACCATGGGCAAGATGATGGTGGACAATACGCGCAAAGACTATGTGACCGTCATAAAAAGCGGGGACGTATACTCCCTCATCTATCACGCCACGTCCGGCGACATGAATAATACGCGCCTTGTCTATGACGGGGAAGAGATGCAGGCGCAGATGACTTTAACGGGTGAAGTCTACAATTATCGGTTTGACAATTTAACATGGGAGGATATAAGCGGCGAGATAGCAGTCAGGGTATATGTCGCCACTATGATGAAGCGCGACACCAATTTTACCATACAGCTTGACTTTGCGCAGGCGGTATTGGTGCCGGAAGACAGCTTCGCACAAAATTAGTATGATAGACAAACAGTTGATCGGGCTTATCGGAAAGGATAAGCGATATGTGATATACACCGTGCTTATGAACGTGGCGTCCATGTTGGTAAACACGCTTATCACGGCAAGTATATGTTACATAATTTATCTGATATATAGCGGGATAAGGGATATAACGTATCTCTATCCCGCCCTTATCATAGTGCTGGGTGCGATTGCACGCTACCTTTTAATGCGTTTGATAGGCGAATGCACCGCAAGACTGGGCGGCAGCGTTAAGAGAACGCTGCGCGACAAGACGTACGACAAGATAATGCGTCTGGGGGTGCGCTCGTCGGGAGATATGTCCGTAGCGGGGCTTACGCAAGTGTCGCTGGAGGGCGTGGAACAGCTGGATACCTATTATTCGCAATATCTGCCGCAGTTCTTCTACTCCATGATAGCGCCTCTCCTGCTTTTTATTATATGCGCGCCCATAGAGTGGAGAACCGCGCTCGTATTGCTCGCGTGCGTGCCGCTCATCCCCGTATCCATTGTGGCGGTGAGTAAGTACGCAAAAAAGATATTCGCCAAATATTGGGGCAGATACACCTCCATGGGCGATAGCTTTTTGGACAGTGTTCAGGGGCTGAAAGAGCTGAAAATCTTCGGTGCGGATGAAGCCAGGCACAAGAAGATGAACGAAAGCAGCGAAGAATTTCGCAAGATAACCATGAAAGTGCTGGTAATGCAGCTCATGTCCACCACCATCATGGATTTGGTGGCGTACGGAGGAGCCGGCGCCGGCATAGCCCTTGCCATTTGGGCGGGCGTAGACGGCGGTTTGGAACCTGCCAAAGTGCTATTTTTGGTGCTGGTCGCGGTGGAGTTCTTCCTGCCTCTTCGCGCGCTGGGGTCGGCTTTCCACGTCGCCATGAACGGCGCCTCCGCCGGGCGTAAGATACTCTCCCTTCTTGCCCTCCCCGAACCGAAGTGGGGGGACAAAAAGGTGACTTCTTCCGATATGAAGATAGAGGATGTCACATTCGCATACGAGGGCGGAAAGGACGTGCTGGACGGGGTGAACATGACTTTTCCCGAACACTCTCTCACCGCCATAGTGGGCGAGAGCGGCAGCGGCAAATCCACCTGCGTGTCCCTGCTTATGGGGGCGATAAGAGCAGGCAAAGGTCAAGTGACCGTGGGCGGCACGCCCATCGGAGAGTTGGACAGGGCGGACTACTATTCCCACCTCGGGATTGTGTCGTATAACACATATATCTTCAACGACAGCGTGCGCAATAACTTCCTCATGTATGCGCCTGCGGCTACGGACGAGCAGATGTACGACGCATTGAAAGAAGTCAACTTGGATAAGTTCATACGCGAAGAAGGCGGCTTGGATAAAGTGATAAACGAGGATGGCGTAAACATCTCCGGCGGTCAGCGCCAGCGCCTTGCCTTGGCGGTGAATTTGCTGGCGGATAAGTCCATATACATCTTCGACGAAGCCACTTCCAATATAGACGGGGAGAGTGAAGCGGTGATAATGGCTGGCGTGCGCAAGCTGGCAAAACGCGCCGCCGTGGTGCTCATATCCCACCGTATGGCGAACGTGACTTGCGCGGATAACATATACGTTTTGGACGGCGGTAAGGTCGCAGAAAGCGGCACGCACGACGAGCTCATGCAAAAGGGCGGCGTATATGCTGGACTTTACACGACTCAAAAGGCGCTGGAAGGCGGGGAGGAGAGAGAATGAAAGAGAAAAAACTCCGCCGTAGCGGCGGCAAGATAATGGCGGGACTTATCGTGATGCTGGGTAGTTTGTCCTATGTGATGGTCTTTGCCGTGATAAACGGATTTTTAGGTTATGTATGCGCCATGGGCGTTACGATTTCGGGCGCGGTGGCGGTAGCCAAATTGCTGGGGGAGAGCATAGCCCTCTCCTACTACGCGCTCATCGGCATAGCAGTGGGCTGCGGAGTCATGCGCGGACTTTTGCGCTATGCGGAACAATATTGCAACCATTTTATCGCGTTTAAGATATTGGCTACGCTCAGAGATAAGATATTCGGAGCGCTGCGCAGGCTGTGCCCCGCGAAGTTGGAGAGCAAGAAAAAGGGCAGCATAATCGCCATGATAACGGCGGATATAGAAACGCTGGAAGTGTTCTATGCCCACACAATATCGCCTATATGTATAGCGGTGACGGTATCCCTGGCGGTGTTCTTGTTCGCCGGGCTTGTGTCCTCGTGGTACATCGCCCTGACCGCGCTTGCGGGATATTTGGTGATAGCCCTCCTTCTCCCCGTCCTCTCGTCCAAAAAGCTCAATCGTCCCGGGGTGGAGTACAGGCGGGAATTTTCCTCCTTCAACGCCTTCTATATGGACAGCATCAAGGGGGTGCGCGACGTGCTTTTGAGCGGAAACGAGGGGGAGCGCAGAAAGGAAACGGACAGACGCACGGACGTCTTGCTGGATAAGACGTATACGATAAAGCGCCTTTCTTCGCGTGCCGGAGCGCTCACATCTCTGACCATCTCCTTCTTCATCGCCGTAAGCCTTGCCGTGGCGGCGGCGCTCGTGCTCACGGGCGACCTCAGCGTGGGCAAGGCGGTCATAGGCGTGGTGGCAGTGTTCGGCTCGTTCGGTCCCGTAACCGCAATAGCCGCGCTTCCCGGCAACCTCAACCAGACGTTCGCAAGCGGCGACAGAGTGCTCGATCTCCTCGCAGAACAGCCGGCGGTGGAGCCTGTTGAGGGCGGAAAAGACATCGACTTTGCCAAGCTGGATGTAAAAGATCTCACCTTTACCTACGATTCCGAAGACGTGCTCAAAGGGGTGAATATCTCCGTAAAAAAGGGAGAAACGGTGGGCATAGTAGGTTCTTCCGGCTGCGGCAAGAGTACGCTTTTGAAACTGCTGCTCCGCTTCTGGAACAGGAGGGGCGGCGAGATAAATTATAACGACATTTCCATCGACGACGTGAACACTTCCTCGCTCATCAAGGAGGTCACCATGGTCAGTCAAAGTACCTATCTGTTCAACGAAACGGTGCTGGACAATCTGCTTATAGCCAAACCAAACGCCACGCGCGAAGAGGTGGAAACAGCCTGCCGTATGGCGGGGATACACGATTTCATCCTCACTCTCCCGCAAGGGTACGACACGATGGTGGCGGCGCTTGCGGACAATCTCTCTGCGGGAGAACAGCAGAGGTTGGGGCTTGCCCGCGCCTTCTTGCGCGGAAGCAATCTGCTCCTCCTCGACGAGCCCACCAGCAATGTGGACAGTATAAACGAGGGGATAATTTTGCGCGCGTTGAAGAGTAATTGTAAGGATAAAGCGGTGATACTCGTATCCCACCGCGAGTCCACCACGGCGGCGGCAGACAGAGTATATCGCATAGAAAAAGGAGTTGCAAATGAACAAAGAAGATAATGTAAAGTATTCGGATAAAGTTATGGCAGAAGAAAAGCAAGCGCTTAACGGCGGTGAGCCGAACGAAAAAACGCAGGCAGGGGCGGAAAAATCCGAACTGGACTGGCTGGATGAGGATATCCCCGTTCAAGAAGAATCTGCGCAAGAGCAGGAAAATGCCCAAACAAGCAATGCAGGGACGAAAAAACGCAAAAAGCGCCAAAACCCCAATATCCGCGACGGCGTTAGGTATAACAAGAAAGGAGAAGTTGCCATATTCCAGCCCTTTACGGTAAAGGACATAGTCTTTCTCGCCATAATAGGCGCGGCGGCGCTTATCACCTCCGCGGTCATGCCGCTTGTGGCTCAGGTGCCCATATTCGGATTGCCTCAGCTCGTAACCGGATTGCAGATGTCCATATTCCCCACGATAGGACTTATGAAGGTGCGCAAGGCGGGCAGCGTGTTCATAGTGGCGGTGCTCGTTTCCGTGCTCGAATTATTCATGGCTCCGGCAATGGGCGTGACGTCGCTCATCTCCGCGCTTATAATCGAGCTTTTGAATATCGCCATATTCAAGGGTTATCGCAAGGATATAGCCTGCTTTGTGTCAGGTATGCTGATAAATCCCATGACTTTGCCTTTTTACTATCTGTATTGCTTGGCGTTCGACACAAACTCCATCTTCTTTAAGGCCGCCGGCGACAGCCCTTGGGTAGCCGTGGGTATTTCCGCCGCTGTATTGGCGGTGTGCGCGCTGGGTGCGGGACTCGGCATACTCATCTCCCGTGAGATCAGAAAGGCGGGCTTGATGAAAAAATGACGGATAGATTTCATGCGAAAAATCCCGTATATCCGCTGTTTGGATTCTTTGCGGCGATCCTCATCTTCGCCGCAGGACTTGCCACGGCAAAACATACGGACGGGCTGTGGTATCTGCTGGCGGTATGGCTGTGGTTTTTACTGTTCGGATACTGGCGCAGCTGCCTGGTAATCATCCCGTTCGCGGCGGTTTTTTCGGGGATATTCGCAGGTATAACGTATGCGTCCTCGGGCGAACTCCCTGCGACCTTGGCGGCGGTTTCGCGCTGCGTTGCGGTATGCCTTGCCGTGCTCCCCGGGCTGTCCTTGCCCGCGGTCAAGCTCACGCGCAACCTCTCACAGCTCCATGTGCCGCGCGCCGTTACGCTGGGCATGATGATAGTCCTCTCCTTTGCGCCCCTTTTGGGCAGGGAGATAAAGAGGATACGCGAAGCTATGCGCACGCGCGGCGCGGGCAGTCTGCTCAACCCAAAAGTGTTCTACCGTGCGCTCTTGGTGCCCTTTGCCGCCCGATTGGTAAATATCTCCGACACTCTTTCCCTGTCCGTGGAAACGCGCGGATTTTGCACGGGGAAGGCGGCATATACGGTCTACCATCCCGTAAAACTTACGGTGAGGGATGTACTCTTCCTGCTCGGCATTACCGCGGGCAGCGTGGCTATTATAGTGTGGTGTTTTATATGAAAGCTGTATATATGGAAAACGTGCGCTTTGCGTACGACAAAGACGCATGGGTGTTGAACGGCGTGGATTTCACTGCCGAATACGGTAAGATAACGCTGCTTTCGGGTATGTCGGGCGACGGGAAATCCACCCTTCTTTCGATAATATGCGGCATTATCCCGAACATGACTCCGGGCACGCTGGAAGGCAAGACGTATGTGGCTGGGAAGGACGTGCGGGAGATGAAGACGAGCGAGATATCCCGTCAAGTGGGATGCGTGCTTCAAAATGCGGAATTGCAAATAGTACAGGCGATAGTGGAAGATGAGGTGGCTTTCGGCTGTGAAAACCTCGCCATGCCCCAAGAGATGATAGAAAAGCGCGTAAAGGCGGCTTGCGCCATGATGGAGATAGACCCCTCCCTTAAAACACGCACCCTCTCCGGAGGTCAAAAACAGCGCCTTATCACCGCCGCCACTCTCGCCATGGGACAGAAGATAATCATCTTGGACGAACCCCTCGCCAATCTGGATAAGGAGGGCACGCATACGCTCATGACCGCTCTGCGCAGACTGACGGACAGAGGATATTGCGTCATAGTCACCGAACATCGCCTGGACATGGTCTTGCCATATGTAGACGAGGTGTGGAACATAAGCAAGGGCAAGGTGAAAAAGGTGGAAGATAAGCAGGCGTATCTTATCTCCCGCGCGGAGATTATCACGGACAGCTGCAAGCCGCCGCAAAACCCCTCCGAGCTTTTGCGCATAACGGGAGTGAAAAAAGCTTTTGCCAAACGTGAGATATTAAAGGGGATAGACCTCACCGTATACCGCGGAGAACGCCTTTTGATATTAGGTCAAAACGGCTGCGGCAAGACTACCCTCTCGCGCATAATCGCACGGCTTGAAAGGGCGGACGAGGGCAAGATAGAACAGTTTATCGACAAAAAACTCGGCACGCGCCGCGCGAGTAGACGCTGGTTCAAAGAGGTAGGCGTGGTATATCAAAATCCCAACTATCAGCTCTTCATGCCCACCGTGCGCAAGGAGATAGAATTCGGCGCGGAAAGTAAAGAATACGCCGATGAAATAATAGATATGTTCGATTTGCACTCCTTGGAAACTCGTCATCCGCAATCGCTTTCCGAAGGGCAGAAGAGGCGCGTGTCCATAGCCGCAGTCGCGGCGTCACGTCCTAAACTCCTCTTGCTCGACGAACCCACCGTAGGCCAGGACTACGCCGGACTCCAACGCCTCGTGGATGTGCTGGGCAAAATTCACGTCCGCGACAATAACACCATGATAACCGTAACTCACGACCTCCGTCCCGCTCGGGCGCTATGCGACCGAGCCGTCTTGATAGAGGGCGGAAAAGTCGCCAAGGAGGGAGGGAAAGAGTTGGTGGATCAATATTTTCTAAGTTAAATGACGATAAGCGAAAGAGAAAAAGCCTTGATTTACCGTTTGGTAACTTCAAGGCTTTATAGCTTTGCTAGCCAAAAATATCACTTTTCGGAAGTAATGGCAGTTTGACTTATTTTATAGTTATGAGCTTCCGAAAACTAGTTGCGCTCCCATACTTTATTGTGTATCGCTATTTTTTATAAGGAAAACTGATTGCTTGGTCGAGTATCGTTGCACATCTCTACGCCGCGCAAAGAGATTTGCTTTAATGTCGTAGTTATCAAAAGCAAATTTCCACGATTTTTTCAGAGTTTTTGCTTGTGCGAAGAAAACAGCTATGCTTTCCCATTTTGCCTGTGCAAGGCTTTCACGGGTGCAGCGTCACGCTGCCGCCCTGAAAAAAATCATTTACTTACTATATTGCTTCGGACTCACCCCCGTGATCTTCTTAAACACTCTTGAAAAGTATAATTGATCCAAAAAGCCGCACATCTCCGCAATTTCGTATATCTTATAGTTATTTATGTTGCGGGAGAGCAATAATTTTTGCGCGTAGCTTATGCGTGTTTGGTTCAAAAATTGCAAAGGTGAAATGCCTTTCTCCTTAATAAATTGACGGCGCAAATAATCCTTGCTCAGCGG
>CALWRK010000034.1 GCA_944383935.1 uncultured Clostridia bacterium | reverse complement strand
CTAACTTCATTATACAGCAGTTTTTGTATGAACTCTTTTTTTTTGTTAAAGTGTTGCACTTGAAAGTATAATTCACCGCGTAATAAAAAAGCGGAGCCATGCGGCTCCGCTTCCCCTCGTGTGAGGCGGTGTGTTTGGTTGAATTTTACCCTATTCCTCCTTTTGGGGAGGAGCGGTTTGGGTATCCGGCAGGTTTTGCTCGGCGCTGCCTTCGGGCGACGGCGCGGCTACTTCCTCTTCCTCCGGGCTTTGGGGAAATTCTTCCGAGGGCGCTTCTTCGGAAAGTTCCCCTTCCTCGCACTCTTGCCCTTCCTCCGAACCCGGTTTGGTGAGAATGCCGGCAATAACCAAAATACTCAAAAAGGCGGTGGTAACCTGAGAGAGATAGGGAATGTCCACTTTCAGTCCCAGAGTGTTCAAAAACACCATCACCGCGCTGGCGAGAGATACCCAAAACGAGTAACTTTTCAACTTTGCTTTGAGTTTGTCTTTCATAGCACCTCCTGTTCCGATCGCCGCAGGCGCTCTCAGGAGATATTCAACTCATCCAATAGATCGTCGTAATAATAACCCAAGTATTCGCGCAAAGCGGCGCTGTTATCGGATATAAGTTGTCTTTGCACCCCTGCGGGGTACTGCTTGTAAAAATCCACCGCCGCGGACAGTCTGCCCAGGTAGTTTTCTCTGGCGTCGCCCACATAGTCCTGAATGGAATCTTCATACTCCTTCATCTGCTGCAAGCGGCGGATGTACGCCTGTTTTTCATCGGATATGGTCTTTTCCCTATCCTCCTTGTAGTCGAGAATGGAGTTCGTAACGTCGTTGTTGTACTTCTCCACCGCCTGCTCTTCCTTGCGGCGCTGCGTCTGCAATTTTTCTATACGCTCGGCGAGTTCAAGGGCATTTTCCACGTCCGCCTTTTTGACGGCGGAGAGATATTCCGCCTGCAAATCCGCCAGTTTTTCGTCCTCTTCGGCAAGCTGTGCGGCTATATTCCCGCCTATCTCCTCTTCCTCGCGTGCCAATGCATCGTCATATGCCCTGCCCGCCAATTCGTATACGGAAGATCTGCCCATGCCGTTTGCGGCTATGCCCTCCAGCGCGCTCTTTTTCTCGGCGGCGGATTGCTCGCGCGCGGCGTTTATCTCCTCCTCGGCTCTGCTTGCCGTTTCCTCCTTGGCTTTGAGCAGGTCGCCTCTTTCGCGCGAATACTCGCGCTCCATGTCCTCAGCCTGCTTTTTGAATGCTTCGCGATAGGACGCGGTGACGTCTGCGGTTATCTCGTCCTCGCTTGCGCCCGCGTAAGAGATGTACTCATATCCGGGGTCCTCGGGCAAGGCGCTGCCTATGCTCTCGTACTGTTCGCGCCGCGAAGTCTGCAGCTGTTCGTCCATCCCCTTCAACTCGTCCAAAAGCCCCTGCTGCGCCTCTTTGTACGGGGTGACGTCTACTTTCTCTTCCTCCTCTTCCTCCTCCGGACCGCCGAAGAGATGATTGAGTTTGTCAAAATTCAAAAACATATTTCTTCTCCTTTATCTGTTGCGCCGCCACACAAAGAAGTTGTATGCGGCTATCCTCCGCCTGAGCAGGCGCACGTCTATCTTCACACTTCGCGCCCTCCAAGCACCGCCGCTATTCCGTTGGCGCACGTCAATTTTATGCTGTGTACTCCTGCGGAAAGCGCGGCGGAATATACGGCGCTCGCACCGGCTGAAAGCACATTCTGACCATCCAGTGCCAGGGTGCCGTCTCCCACGCAAAAGCAGGCTATGCTCACCCTCCCGCCGTACGAGAAAAATTCATGTTCCGCTCCCGCGGCGAAAAAAGCGACTGCGGGCGCATTCTCCACCTCTTCCAATCTGAGCGCCGTATCCTGCGCCAAAGCCGACAATTTACTGTACTGCATCTTCCCCTCCTTCGTAAAAGTCCACCGTCAATGTGACGGGACGGATGAGCACCTGCTCGCTTTGAGCGCTTATCTTTATATCAAAACTCTTGCCGGCAATCCCCAGCCTCCTTGTGCACTTCCCGGGGGAAAACTCCACCTGTTTGCTCTTGCCCTTGTCGTTGGTCACGGTTAGGGTGAACGAGGTTTCGGAATTGCTCTCCGCCGAGAGAATAACCTTCACATCCCCCTGTCTGCCCATGTCCGCGCCGCTTATCCTCCACTCCTTTTCGTACGCCGTACCCAAAAAACTACCCAGCTCTTCTTCCGGCTGATACAGTTTGGTCGCGCCCTTAGCTATGCCCAATACCACATTTTGGCATCCGCTGGCAAGCACCGCCATGTCGTATATGTAAAAGCCGCGCGAAATACTTATCTCGCGCGTGTCCAAGTCCATCACGGCGAGGGCGTTGTTGTTTCCATCCGTCCAAGTATCGTCGCACATACGAAAGGCGAGATAGTACTTGTGGCGGCAGTAAGCCGCGCACATTCCGCTTGCAGCCACGTTGAAATACTTGTTCATGCGGGTGGATATGCGGGTGACGTCATAGCCGTCGAAAGAATATATTCCGTCGCCTGCGCAGAAGATTATCCTGTCCCCCGCCTCCACAATCGTGCGGGGAAAGATACGGCTGCACGCGGTGTAGAGGCGCTTTACCGAGAAGGACAGCTGGTCGCCGCGCGCGGATACGCGGTATATGCCGTAGTCGCAGAACACAAACAGATAGTCCGCAAAAGAGACCAGCTTGCGTATCCTGCCCAAGTCCCTGTCAAAGGTGATGTAGCCGCCCGCGTCCAGCGAAACGTCCCAGTTATAGATGTCGAAGGCGTCCGAATAGCGTACGGTGCAGTCTTCATCGCTCATCACCGCGAATATGCGTTCGGAATGCTTGCAAATGCTGCTCGCCGTGGCGGAAGCGGAGGTTATCTCGTTGAACTCCGTGCCAGTGTATACACACATCTTGGCAGCTTGGGGGGATACCATGACGTACAGCGGCTCTCCTTCCGCGCTCAGCACGTTTATCCCCTCTTCAAAAGGGGCGAGCAAAAAATAGAAGAGGTTGCTCCATGAGGCAAAGTCGCCCGCAGACAGCAGGGAAGCGCCGTTGTCATACATGACCACTATTTTATTATAGTTGTCCGACGCCTCGTCGTTGCGGTACACTCCCAACCTGCAATCATACTGCGGCGCGGGCAAGTCGGGGAGCGTTGCTTCCGTGAGGTCGGGCTTGATTCCCTTGAAGTATTTCACGCCCGGACCTGCGATAAGACAACCGTCCTTAAAGCCGAATCCCGCCGCGTATTCCGCATAGTCGCACGGAAGAGAGGTGCTCACCTTGTCCGGATCAGCGCCCTTGAAGCCGGAGAGTAAAATACGGCTGCGCGAGGGCTTTGCACACACATAATTTTTGCGATAGTACATACTCACCTCTTCCACTTAAATCCCCTATACGGGCGCGCCTGGGTGCGCATATCCTGAGAAAACATCTCCGACAATACGCCGGATTGTTCGTATCTGCCCGTGATGAGGCAGTATTGAGAAGCCACTCCCAGCGCCACGGACTTCACGGGTACGGGGAGCGCGGTGACCACCTCTGCCGTCAATGCGGAGGGGTGCGGGGGAAGGCAGGTGTATTCCACCTCATACGTCCCGTCCTCTTCCACCTCCGCATAGCCGGGATGGGCGATGAATTCGACATTTTTTCCGCCCCTGCTCACGTTTTTTATCCTGAGCGGCTGGTTTGAAAGCTGGGAATATACCAACCTCCTCTCTTGCGAAGTCACGCTCTCTTTTTCCGATATCGGCAGATATTCCGCAGCCATCTCGTCCAAAGTAAAGCCGGTGCACTTTATCAAAAGTTTTACGTCCTCGTCCTGCATGGCGTCCTCGCCGTCTACTACGTCCGCGTCCATGCCCAGATATGTGAGCGCGGCGGACAATACCTCTTTCAGCGTCATATTTACCTCCTAAATCAGCCCGTCTACGGCGTCTTGAATTATCTTTTCCCGCCTGCGCTTTTCCAGCAAGGCGTTGTGCTCGTTTAACTCTTCAATCAGCTTTTCCAGCCGCTCCGCTCGCGTCTTTCTCACGCGCTCCACACAGCGGCAGTCGGGCGGCGAAAAAGGCAGGACCACCTGCAATACGGGGTGAGGGGTGAAAGTGTATACCTCATACCTCTTTGCAAGTTTGTTGTAGAAGAGGCGATAGCGCTCGTCTATCCCCTTCAATCTGTCCGCCACGTCGAACACGTCCGACACTATCTCCTGCAAATATTGCATGGCAGCCTGCCTCCGCTATCAACCCGTTATGCCCTTTATCATCGCCTGACCTATGGGTCTGTCGCAGATGAGGTCGGCGTACTTGACCAAGGTGGCGTTGTAGGTGGCGGTGTCCGCATTCTGGTGGAGCACCTTGCCTTCATTGCCTTCTATCCAGCGCCAGTCGCACAGCTGGTGCAGCTTGAAGTCGGAGCTGTTGAGCAGATACATGGTGCCGGCGGGCGCGAACCTATCTGCAACTACGGGAATGCCGCTGTAAGTGATGGTCTTGTAGCCGCCGTCCAGTTCCATGTAATCCACGTTCATTCTGAGGGTGGAGCACAGATCTATGTAGTGGCGTCTTGCATCGTAAGAGCACAATATCATGTCCACCTTGCCGCCCGTGGTGATATCTATGTCGTCTATCGCCTCCTGGATTGCTTCCAGCGAGAGGGTGTTTTTGGTGTACGTCTTGGGCACAAGCCACTTATGAGTGGACTTGTCCAGCCCGTACAGGGTGCCGGTGGCGGAGAATATCGCGCCCAAACCGGTGATTTCGTTGTTCACGCTGCCCTGCACCGTGAGTATATCGCCCTTGGTTATGGTGCCGCTTATCGCCTTGTCCACGGTGATACTCTTATTAGTCCTGTCTACGGCGAGTATGCGCAGTCCGCCCATGCCGCTGAGTACGGTCTTGCTCGTGCCGCCCACCACGTCCACGACCATGCCCTCCGTGAGATTGCGAACGTCGTCCACGGTTATGGCGGTAGCGGAGGAAGGAGTCGCCGCAGGCAGAGTGGTCAGACTGCCGCTGCCGTCGCCGAACAGCATCCTGCCCAAATTGAACTTGGAGGCTTTGAGCAAGCCCTCCATCTCCGCGTTGAGCAGGTTGACGAACGCCCCTTCGTTAGACAAAGAAGCGCGCATCGCCTTATCCGATATCTCTATCCTGCCGTAGAGATTTTTCAAATCGAGGGTAAAACGCTCGTAGTTGTTGCCCGCAGCCATGGGCAGAGTGCCCGTTTCCGTGCCTGCGCCCACGCCGCCGTTAAGCCCGTAGGGAACCATCTTCACAATCTGCTTTCCCCACACGTCCGAAGTGGTCTGTTCTATTTTAGCCATAAAGGGGTTCACACCCGTGTTCAGCTGATTGGCGACTACGCCGAGATAAACGGTTTTAAGCGCCTTTTCCGCGCTGGTCAAACTTACCATATTAAATCCTCCTGTCTTTGAGCATACGCTCGAATAGTTTTCCGGCGGCGTTTACGCTCGTCGGTCTGGAAGGCGGCAGCGCAGCCATCTTTCCGCTTGCCGCCATAACCGCGGGCGGCATATTGTCCGCCACGGAGGACAGATACTCTTCTATTATCCGTCCCTTGATGTCCGCGTCTTTCATGATATAGTCGCGGATAAAGTTTTCCTCCCGCACCATAACGTCCGGGGGCAGATACTCGCCGCCCGCCGCCCTACCCAGAGCTATTTCCAGGCAATAGGGCGTGCGCTCCAACGCGGGGTCTTTTTCCAGCTGCGCAAGTATCTTATCTTTCAGATAGCGCGCGGCGGGGTAGTTGCGCAAGAATCTGCGCACTCTGCGAAAGATTATCTCCTCCTTGCCGAGCGGAATCTTTTCCCGCGCGCACTCTTGACTGCCGCAAGGGTGCGCTTGTTTAAGGTCAGCTTCCTCCCCCTGCGGCGTGAGATATGCTTCCCTTCCCGGTGTATTTTCTCCTTCCATAGGGAAGTTTTCCGCCCCTGCTCCTGCTTTTTGCGCCGATTCTTCCTCTTCGGCGGCATTTTCGTTCACTTTGCCCGCAAGCAGCAGATAGGCGTTTTTCAACTCCTCCAAGTCGGAAAAGCCCGCATACTTTTTCTTTCCTTTCATCTTATTCCTCCTGTTGAACGGGGCTGTTTACGGCGATGAGCGCAAGGCGGCGTTTATGCGCCGCAACGTGCTTTTCCAGCGCCTTCCTGCCCCTTTGTGAAAGCCCGTCCGACAGCAGCGCCTTGGTGTGCTCCTCCTCGTGGATTTGATCGTCGTCCACGTCCGTGATGTCCGGACATACTCCTTTTTCCCGCGCCTGAGCGTTTTCGCGTATGGCGGCGTCCCTCTGACAGTCCGCCAAGTCCGCCGCGCTCTCCCAGTTTCCGAAGCCCAAAAGCTCCAATACCCTGGATTTGTTTCTCTCGCTCAGCTTGCCCTCCTTTCCGTCGAGTATGCCCAAACGGACAAGCTCGAGCACCATGTTTCGGCGATTTGCCAAGGTGTCGTTCAGTTCGTTATCCGTTTCGAACATAAGATCGTCCGCCGTGAGGTCGGAGCCGGAAAAACATTTGAGCTGCATGGCGCCGTTATCTCCCGCAAGGCGCATAAACCTCTTCTCGCCCGCGAACTGCTTGAATGCGCGCAAAATGAAGTAGCACACCTGTTTTACGCACTCTCTCAAACTGCCCGAAGTGGAGGCAAGGCGGGTGTTGTCCTGTTCCACAAGCAGGGAGATGGCAGTGCCCGACATGGACGCATACGTCTGGGAATACTTGCTCAGCTCGGACACTCCGCTCACCGTGACAAATTCGGACAGCAGCCTCTCTTCTTCGTTTATGAAGTCGGTGGGGATACGCCCCGGATCCATCATGCGCGGCGGTTCGCTACCCTGGCGGTACACCAGCACCTTGCCGGGAGCGAGCCCCTCTTCTTCCAAGACGTCCTTGTCTATGGAGCCGTCCTCCACTGCCAGCACGCCCATAGCCAGCCTGTTCATGTACTCGTGCTTGCGGTTGCGCACGTCGTTGTACGCCCTCTGCAAAGGGATGAGCCTTTCTATCACGCTGCTGCCGAACACGCACCCCACCTTGTCCAGACAGCGCATGGTCGCGAAGGGATAACCTCGCGTGCCGTCCTTTTGATTGATATACGGCAGATCTCCGTCATATAGCAGCTTGTCCGCCGCCACTATGGTCAGCCTGCCATCGGGGCTGTCTTTCGTGGGGAGGGTGTAGCGCTCCAATACCACGCAATGGTCGGGAGCAAGGGAGGAATTGACTCCCGTCACCCCCTTGAAGTAACCGTTCGAGTCGGGGAGAGGCGAAGAGTCCAGGGAAAACACGTTCACGTCCTCCCCCTTCACCTCCACTCCCCAGCAATCTGCCACCTCGTCCACATGATACGCCTTGGCGTGTATCACCGAACGGCAGTTTTCCAGCTCTCCCGCCAGCAAATTGTCGGGGAAGATCTCGAAGGGAGGGATCACCGTTACGCTTATATCTCCCTCGTGCAGCGCCTTTCCCTTCTTGTCCACGCCTATCACTCCGCCCGCGTCGCGGTTCCAGCCCACCTTCAAAAAACAGGTGCCCGTAGTTTCGCACCATGCGCTCGCCGCGTTTATCAGCTTTACCAAATCCACGCTCTCTTGTGCGGATTTGAGCACTTGAGTGGACAGCTTTGCCGCATACGCGTCCGCGTCCTCGTCGCTCGTGGGGCGCACCGCCACGCCCGTCTTTACCCTGGCGAGTTTTGCTAGGCGCGTTTCCACGACGGAAGCTATCTGGTTGAACACCTCCCTGCTCTGCCACCAGTACTGCTTGCCGTAGTCGTCTATATCTCCCGTGGGAGTTATCTCGCAATACTGGTTGCCCGATAGAAAGTTCATGTTGAGCCGCCACTGCAATTCCAGCGCCTTGCGCTTTTCTCGCCTGCTCTCCCAGTCCCGTCTTACGTCATTTACCAATTCTTCGGCAAACAATCTCTTCATTTCTCACGCTCCTTTTTCGCTTTTTCCGCCTTTACCACCAAAGCAGCTATCTTCTTTGCGCACTCTTCACACAAAAACAATCTGCTCCCGGGCGGAAGTCCCTCCCTGCCCACGGCGTACTCGGCGGGATTGGTGCATCCGCCCATATCGCAGCGCACCCTGCCGTTCATTTTGGAAAGTATCATCTTATTTTCCTCCTTTGCTCCTGCCTGAATTTTGTGCCCGTCAAGAGCATAATTAAGATTTTTCCGACTCCTTCAACTCTTTCAACAGCCTCTCTTTTTCCCTTGCCAGCTCCTCGTCGGACATGGTGAGTATGTCGTCCTCTCCGGCAAGTTCTATGTACGTTTTGAGCGCGCTGACGTCGGGCGGAACATACTTATCCGTGACCTTGCGCTTCAAAAGATTTTCCCCGTCCTCTCCGCCGTACTCCTCCGTAACTTCCTTTATGCTGCCGCCTATGGCTTTGCGGTAGAGGGCGTCTAAAATATTCTTATCCGTCATCTTATCTTCCCCTTTTGCGAAGGGCGGCTTTTGCCAACCTCTCCTTGTCCCGCTCTATCTCCGTCTTTTTCCTCTCGGGCTTCTCCTTGGGTTCGGGTCGGGTCATGACGTAATACCTGAGCGCGTCCAAGGCGTGGTCGTCCTTTTTGACGGGATTGTCCCCTTCGCTCCACCAATAGCTCTTAAATTCCCTTATGAGATTGACGCAGGTGGAAAATATCTTCAATCTCTTGCCTATCAGGTAGGATTTCACGCGCGCTATGCCCGTGAACACATCCTTGCACACCTTGGGAGAGAGTGCCAAACCGCGCTCGAAGAACAGTTCCGTCACACTCTTTGCTCCCGCCAACGTGCGCTGATTGGCGGCGCTGTCTATGTACCCTTCCAGCCTCCCGGCATGGTCGCGATGCCAGTCCAGCTTGTCCGCCATTTCCAAAATGCGGCGCGAGTGGTAGTCCACGTCCCGTCCGCGCGCATACCACTCCCCCACCACATACACGTTCCCGTCCCAATCCACGGCAAAGAAGAGGCAGGCGAGCGGGTTGTTCAGCCCCGGGTCTATACTCACCTTGTCCTGCCACTGTTTGGGTATGTCGAAGGGTTCTATCACATGGACGTTTTGGTCAAACTCCGGATACACCGCCCCTTCCGCCTCCGCAAACCTGCCAAAGCGCCTGCTCTCCAAGCTGTCCTTGTCCAAAGCCGCGCTGAGCGAGTCTATCTCCTCCTTGTCCAGCCACGGGTTGTCCGCCCACTCCATGTGGATATGCCACACTTCCGGATCGGCTGCGGTGTTTAGGAATATCTTATCGTACACCCAGGTAAGCCCTTTGAGCGGAGTCATCGTGCCCCATATGTCCCCCTTGCGGTCGAGCACGCGCATTCGGCATTCTTCGTACACATCGTAGGGCGGTTCTTCGTCAAACCATACCCAGTCCAGGGACGTGCCCTGAAACTTTTCCCTGCCCTGATCGCAGCTTTTGAAAGTTATGCGCGATATACCTCCGAACACGTTGCGTATGAGCAGATAGTCGATTATCCCCTGCTCGGGCGCGCCCTTCCTGCCCTGAATCATCACCACGTCCGCTATCCATTCCGGCTTCAAGTAAGACAGCACCTTTGCCTGTGCCACGTCGCGCTGTACCTCGTATGAAAGGGATACCACCCAGCCTTCGCTGTCCTTTCTGTTCTTGCGATAGGGGTGTATTCCGCGCGCCGCCCAAACTGCCTCCACCGCTCCGCACTCCGTCTTTCCGCTGCGGTTTCCGCCGAATACCCAACGGTTGCGCTTTAAGCACTTATGAAACAAAAGCTGCTTTTCATGCACCCTCTCTCCCGTGTTATATGCCGCCAGTTTGCCGCTCACCGCGCGCTTTTTCTGCTCGCGCTCTATCGCCAGAATGCGGTATATCAACTGCTTTTCATCCATATCTTTCACCATGTGACAAAAATTTTGATATTTTACTTTATTTTCCCGCCTTTTGCGTGTATAATTAAATTGAACATGAAACACGCCATATTCAAACGCGCATCCTGCGCCGCCATGCTCTTATTACTGCTCGCACTAATATGTGTGATGATTTTCCCCGCCGTCACGATAGCGGAAGATCCCGCCTTGGGCGTGTATATGGTAAAGAGTGGTTCGGCATTGCAACTTCGCTCAAACGACGCCGCCGCTCAACCCGTAATAGACGTCCCGTCCACCTATTACGTTACCTTGAAGAGTTCTGCCGCCACAGCCGGATACTATACGGTTAGCTATGCCGGCAGCGACTACTTGGTCACCGCAAGCGACTTTACCTCCGCCGCAGAATTGCACAATGCGGAAAAATACGGCTCTGTCCCCGTGGAGAATATGTCTTTGTCTTTTGCCGTATCCTCTCTCTTCCCGCAGGGCGAATTTTCTACCTATACCTATTCCGGCGACAATATGACCGCTTCAAATCCCGCAAAAGCAGAAGAGATTACCGCGGTATACGGCATCCTCACCTTGCAAAATGTGAGCTACTATTATGTAAATATCCATACGCAGGTGTTTGGTATGCCCATAGATACCAACGTGTATATTGCCGCCGCAGAAGTCGCGGCGCCCTACTCTTCTTACACCTCCTCCACCGTCCCTGCAAATCCGTATGAAGCGGTGAAAGCGGAGATAGACGAGGAAGCCACCATCAACCAAAATCCCGCCGGCAACGAGGAAGGCTCTGCCGAAACCCCCGACCCCGACGATACGGACAATAACTTGGAACGCATTATCCTGAGCATTGTAATCGCGGTGCTCTGCGTGGCGGTGGTGCTGCTTATCTTCCGCCCCGGAAGAAAGAATAAAACTTCAAAATCCTAGGGCACTCCATATAACCGCCCTTCTGCGTTGCCTTATTAAGCGGAAGAGAAAAAGGATATAGGTATCTACGCTAACTGCGTTAGGTACCTTTTCCTCTTCCGCTTGCTGAGAGGAAACCCCGCCATTCGCTCCGCTTGAGCCGCGGTTTCCCCTCTTTTTGCGGG
>CALWRK010000033.1 GCA_944383935.1 uncultured Clostridia bacterium | reverse complement strand
ACGATTTTTTCAGAGTTTTTGCTTGTGCGAAGAAAACAGCTATGCTTTTCCATTTTGCCTGTGCAAGGCGTTCACGGGTGCAGCGTCACGCTGCTGAAAAAATCATAATCTTTTTCACACCGCTATCAGCAGCGACAATACGGGCAAAGTTATTATGCAAGAAAGCGTGCCCAAGAGAACGCATTTAGCAGCCATCTCCTGTCCTTGTCCCGCTATTTCCGCGTAATTAAGCACGACGGAGGCTATCGGGCAGGCGCACATAACGAACATACACCACTTTAATTCCGTGTCAAAGACGGGGATGGAGAGTATCGCCAGGGCGACAAGCGGAAAGATTATCTGATTGACCAGTATGCACAGGTAAGGAAGAGGCTGGGAGAATATCTCTTTGACGGGCATTGTGGCAAGGCGCATACCCATTATCAGCATACAAAGCGGAGTGGTCATACGCGCGAGCACGGTTATCATATTTTCCAGCTGTCCGAGGAAATATCCGTTTTCGGCAGAGATTTTGAAACCGGTGAAGAAAAAAGGCAGGGAGATTATCAGGGAGATCGTGGCGGGATTGAGCAGGAGTTTTTTAACGCTTATATATCTCTTGTCGCGCGTGTATATGGCGGATACCAGCGTCCAGCCGAGTATAGACATGGAAAAGAAGAATACCATGGAATATGCCGGCGCATTCACCCATTCCGGAAAGAGCGCTTCCAGTATAGGTACGCCCAAAAAAGAGCAGTTGGACAGGGTGCAAGCCACGCTCGCCACGCGATAGCGCACGTCCTCTCGTTTGCGGCGGAAAATAAGGCACATTATTCCTATAAACAGCAGTTGCAGGGCGGTTATCAGCGCGAAAAAGATGAGTAAATTTATGCCCAGTTCGGGCGTGAAATCCGCTTTGTTAAAGGAGTATATCGTAAGGAAGGGCTGACATACATACATCAGCAGCTTGGAAAAAGCGGAGATGGCAGAGTGAGGAATAGCCTTTACTTTTATCAAAATATACCCGGGAACGGCATATGCCAGCATTATGCCTACGGTTATAAGCGTTATCAAAAATTCGTTCATGGTTCTTCACGTCTTTATCCGGACGCCGCCTAGGGCGGCGAATCGGTATAATATATTGTAATTATATTCTTATGGATAAAGGTATGCAAGCATATCGGTAAAATAAATTGTCTTTACCCCTTGTAATGCGGCGACAAAGATAGTAAAATATATATGAGAATAAATGCGGCGCAGACGGGCAAAAGGGAGAATATGCTTAAAGGCGCCGAAAATGGAAAGGAGAGATCATGAAAGAAGAAGGGTTTCGCGATCTGCGAATAGTGGACAATTTTTATCAAACTTCCGCTTTCTTTCCCATGCCCACCATATTGGCGGGTACGGTGTCGGAAAACGGTATGACCAACTTGGGATCTTATTCCCTCTGCTTCCCCTACTATATTGCGGGAAAGGACTACTACGCCATGTTGCTGGAATGCAGAAATTCTTCCAATACCGCACAGAATATTCTGCGCAACAAAAAGGTATCTTTGAACTTTATCCCCGACGATAAAAAATACTTCCGCGAGGCGGTGAGGCTGGGCTTCCCCGGAGATACCACGGAAGAGAAGATGAAAGATTGTCTGTTTACGCTCAGCCCCAGTAAGATAGACGGCAGTCGCCCTAAGATTGTTCAAGAGGCGTTTCAGGTGTTTGAATGCACTTGGGACGACAGTTTGGAAAACGCCTTTGAGGACAAGGCGGGAAGGCTGGAAGGGTACGACCCGCCCTATCGCAGCTTTAACGGCATCACCAGCAAGTTCGGCGCGCACTTTATCTTGAAAATAGACAAGATATGGATGAAGGGCAAGTACTATAACACCATAATAAACGGCGTGACGGCAGGCGGATTTCCGCCCGTGCCCGTGGACTACGGATATCGTGACAGCACCAACTTTTGGTATTCCCGTTTTCGCCGCCCGCTTTCGGAAAAGATACAGGCAAAAGAGGGGGATGTGAATTCGGTCATATACGCCGCCGAACGCATAGACCCGGAGGTGAAATTCACGCGTGAGGCGTGCGGAAAGCTGACCAAGATCCCGCGCGTATTCTTAAAAGCCGCGCTCACGCAGATGGTGGATATAGCTAAGAAAGAGGGCATCACCACCATAGATGAACAGGCGCTTACGATAATCAACGACAAACGCCGCGAAGAAAAAAAGAAAAAATAGCAGTCGAAGCATGACTGCCATAAGCGCGAGCCGCTGCGCCCCGATCAAGTCTTGCACATACTTACATAATTATGTGCGACAATTTCCCCTTGCAACGGCATTGCGATATTTTTTGAAAAAAGACGGCGGAGTGACGCCGCCCCCCGATCAAATGCCGCTCAGGCAGAAAAGAACGGGCGGCACCTCCTTGCAGATATTTGGGATAAAATCGCAAAGCGGCGGTAAACCGCATAAAGGCTTTTGCGAGGAATAACGCCGAGGAAGTTTATCTGTCGCGATGAAGTCTGTCGCGGGCGGCTCGCCCGCGCACCTTTGCTGAAAGCAGGTATTTACGCATACAAAAAAACGCGGAAGGGAAACATATATCACAAATTTTCCATCATCGGCACACAATGTGTCCCGGCGGGTAAACGAGGTGCTTTTTTACTTTATCGACGTGTCTTTTCGGAGAAAGGAAAGGCTTGCTTCAAAATAGGAAAAGAAAATTTTACAAAGTTAATTCAGATAAACACTTGACATATATATAATATGTTAATATAATTTAACTACCATAGTTAATATATATTAACAAAAAATCGCAAGCGGAGGCAGCATGAAACGAATGGAGGGCGCGGAAAATGTAAAATATGCCGCCCATGCCGTTACAAGCATGGCGGAAGACCCTGCGCGCTGGACGGACTATCAGTTGGGCTTGCACTGCGGCATCACGCTTGCGGGCATAAAAGCGGGGAGTTTGGTGTGCGTTCCGGCTCGCGATACAGGCAGGTTGTGCGGCGCGCTGAAAAAGTTCTCCGCGCGGGGCATAGAGTATGCGCCCTTGCGGCTGTGCAATGGGAGAGTGGGCATACTGGTATATGCAAAAAGCAAGTTGGAGAGCGTGCTCAAAGAGGAGCGCGTGAAAAGTTTTTTGGGCGAATTCGGCTATAAATACGACGGTGTGGAAGAGGCGATAGCCGCCCTAAGAACGAAAATTGCGCTGAATAACGATTTTCCGCACGAGATAGGCATATTCTTGGGGTATCCCCCCGAGGACGTGCGAGGTTTTTTGGAAAGAAGGCAGGCAAAGCTGACGGGGTATTGGCGCGTATACGACGACGAAGAGCGCGCGCGCAAGATTTTTCTCAGGTACGATAAGTGCGGGAGTTGTATATGTAAAAGGCTTATGCAGGGCGAAACGCTCGGGCAGATATTCAATATAAAATAATTCGGAGGACGTTTATGAAAGTCAACATAGTTTATTGGTCGGCAACGGGTAACACCGAAACCATGGCATATGCCGTGGAACAGGGCGCGAAAGAAGCGGGCGCACAGACAAAGGTCATTCCCGTATCGGCTGCGGACGGCAGCGTACTCGACTGTGATGTGCTATTGCTAGGGTGTCCCGCAATGGGCGCGGAGGAGTTGGAAGAGGGAGAATTCGAACCGTTCTTTGCGTCCATTGAGGGAAGTCTTTCGGGAAAGAAGTTGGGACTTTTCGGTTCGTACGATTGGGGCGACGGGGAGTGGATGCGCCTCTGGCAGGACAGGGCGGCTGCGGACGGCGCGATACTAATTGCCGACGGGGTGATAGTCAATCTCACGCCCGACGACGAGGGCATGGCGACGTGCAGGCAGTTGGGTGAGATTGCCGCAAAAGGATAAAACGTATGCCTTTATAAGGCGACGTCTGCATAATTCCCTTCTAAAAAAGAGAGCGCGGTATTCCGCGCTCCCTTTTTTGCTATTCTCTGTTCTTTGCAACCGCGCCTATCAGATAGTCGGCTGTGCGCTTGTTTGTGGCTATGGGCACGTCGTAGAGGGCGGCTATGCGCAGCAGAGCCTTTACGTCCGGGTCGTGCGGCTGCATTTGCAGCGGATCCCAAAAGAAGATGACCATGTCTATCTTGCCTTCCGCCACTTTTGCGCCTATCTGCTGGTCGCCGCCCAGCGGACCGGAGAGGTAACGTTTTACTTCCAGTTCCGTGGCGTCTGCCACCAGCTTGGCTGTGGTACCCGTGCCGCACAGCTTAAAGCGGGAGAGCGCTTTTTTATTGGTGAGCGCCCATTGGATCATCTCGTGTTTTTTATTGTCGTGCGCTATGAGCGCAACCGTCATCTGTTTTTGCATAAAAGCTCCTTATCTTCTCGGAAAACCGACTTCTATAATAATTTTTTACCATATTCGCTAATTTGTCAAGTTTTTTGGCGAAAAAGGAGCTTTCAAATAAAAAAGCCCCCGATTGTGATATGCACCCCAAAAGTTGGACGCTTTTGAGGGCATATCATTGCCGAGGGCTTTTTATTTGCGATTATATCAGAACTGCGTCTTTTTGAATTCCTTCATATGGGTGGTGGAGCCGCCGTCTACCAGCACGTCCACGCCCGCCAGATAGCCGTTGCGTTCATCGGCGACCATAGCCAGGGCAAAGCCCAACTCTTCCGGCTTCCCCATGCGCTTTTCCGCGGCGAAGGGTATGATCATACCGCCGTCCTTTTCCTCCAACTTGCCCATATCAGTGGCGATGAGTCCGGGGCTTAAAGACGCCACGCGGATGCCCTTTTTGCCATACTCGAACGCGCACTTTTTGGCGTACCATACCACAAAGTTCTTGGAGAGGGCATATGCAAAGCCCGCGCGGGGATAGCCCTCCTTTGCCATGGACGCTTTTTTGACCATCTTTTGAACGAATTTTTCACCGTCGGTATCCGCCAAGGCATACACTTTGGTGGAGATGAGGAATCCGGGCAGCACATATGCGGAGTTGGACGCCACGTCCAAGATAACGCTGCCTTCCTTCATTATTTTGGAAAACTCCTCGTTCATATAAACCGTGCCCAGAGAGTTTATGCGCACTATCTTTTCGGGATCGGTGGAGGACATGGAGGGAGAGATACCCGCGGAATTTATTACGTTGGTCACATCGCCCAAAGACTGAGCGTATGCCGCCAACTCCTGCACGCTCTCGCGCTTGGAGGTGTCGCAAGTTTTATAGTATGCGTCCACGCCGCACGCCTTCAACTCTTCCACCGCCTTTTGCAGTTTGCTCTCCGTCCTGCCGGAGATGATTACCTTTCTGTCTTTGAACAGCTTTGCCGCTTCAAATCCCATGCCGCTTCCGCCGCCGGTGATCACACATACCTTTGCCATATAAATTTTCTCCTTACGTCTTTTTATGCGCGGGGGATATAATCCCCCGAAGCAATTATGTAATACCACTTTGCGCGAAAAAAGTCAAGCAAGGTGAATAATATATTTGCCCAAACGGGAGTTTTACCCTATTTTTTCGTGCTAAACAGGCTATTTTCTCGGCGGGGTTGCCATCGGCGGGGAATATATGCGTTTTGGCTATGGATATCCATAAAAAAGAGGCATTTGCCTATTTCATACCCGCAGAGTATAATTTGAGTATGAAAAAATTATTTGCGATAATTATACTCATAGCCGTGTTCGCCGTATTTTTTACGGCGTGCACGACAGATCCTCCGTCCGACGGCGGAGAGAACGGAGAAGTAACTGATGGCGAGGAGGAGGAAATGGAACGCATAAAAATAGTCGTGGGCGATACCGTCTTTTTTGCTGCGCTTGCCGATACTGCGGCGGCTGAGCAGTTTAGAGATTTGCTGCCTATGGACATCGTGATGAGCGAGCTGGGCGGGAATGAAAAGTATTTTTACATGGACGAAAGTTTGAGCGCGTCCCCGTCGCGCATAGACAGGATAGAAGCGGGCGACGTCATGCTTTGGGGCGACGATTGCATAGTGATATTTTACGAAAGTTTCCACACCTCTTACTCCTATACTCGCATAGCAAAAATAGAAAACGCAAGCGGTTTGAAAGAGGCGGCGGGAAGGGGAAGCGTGCGCGTAGTGTTTGAAAATCTCGTGGCAGGGGCGGAAAAATGAAGGAATACGCGGGAGAAAGTTTTGACAAAGAGCGCGCCTTTTACGGCTGTGACGGGGTGAAGCTGACGGGTTGCGCCATAGACGGACCCGAGGACGGGGACGCGCTTGCGGCAGAAAGGGGCAAAGAAGATGGGGAAGAAAAAGAAAATACGCGCGGAGGCAGTATGTGAAAGCGACTAGGAAAAACCTTTTGGAATATGTGAAAGATCAGTACGGCACACAGCCGGAGTTTTTGTGGGAGAAGTATCCCAAGCACGGCGTACTCCGCCATCCTTCGGGGAAGTGGTACGGCATATTCATGGATATCCCCGGCAAAAACGTGGGATTAAAGCGCGAACGCGCGGATATTTTGGTCGCCAAGTGCGCGCCGAACGAGAGGGAGGAGTTGCTTATGAAAAACGGGTGGATGACCGCGTATCATATGAACAAGCTTTGCTGGGTGAGCGCGCTCATGGGAGAGGCGGACTATGAGGAGGCGTGCAGAGCGCTGGATAGGGCATTTTTGTCTATCACCGCGAAAAAGCCCGCGCCGCCGCGCCCGCCCAAGAGTATTATTCTGCCGGTAAATCCCAAGTATCACGATGTGGCGGCAGATTTGGAAAAGTCACCGGAAATATCGTGGGTGCAGCCGGGAAACATCCGCCCGGAGGACAGGCTGTACCTCTACATAACCGCGCCGGTGTCCGGCATAGTCTACGCCCTGGACGTAATCTCCGCCCAACCTCGGGAGGAGGAGAACGGGAGTAGACGGGGCAGAGCCACCCTCGTCACCGCGCGGCTGGCGCGCACATATTCCCCGCCCGTACCCCTGTCTGTCCTGCAAGAACACGGCATAATGTGTATGCGTTCGGCGCGCACCGTACCTTACGGTTTGCAATATGAGCTGGAAGGGCGAATCTGATATTCTTTTTCACATCGTTGTCAATATGTGTGCGGTTGCCGAAAAGGCATTAAAGACAGTCGCTTGCAAGGAGCGGGCGGCGGCGTCATATAAAATGCGTAAAACATTTTATTTTGCGTATGCGCATGATTGACTTTTTAAGCGCAAACGGCTATTATAAAATTTGAAAAAAGCCTCGGGGAATAGACGCATGAACAATGCGGCGGTTTCCCAAGGCAAAGCTGTTTTTCATCGGAGCGAATATGAAATATATAGTTGTATTGGGCGACGGAATGGCAGACTATCCCGTCCCCGAACTGGGCGGAAAGACGCCCCTGCAAGTTGCGAATAAACCCAACATAGACCTGCTTGCCCGCAAGGGCGAAACGGGTCTTGTAAAGACCGTGCCGGACGGCATGAAGCCGGGCAGCGACGTTGCCAATTTGGCGGTCATGGGCTACGACCCGTTGAAGTGCTACACGGGCAGATCTCCCTTGGAAGCGTTGAGCATGGGCGTGCGTCTGAAAGATGACGACATCGCCGTAAGGTGCAATTTGGTCACGCTTTCCGACGAGGAGGATTACGAGGACAAGACCATGGTGGACTATTCGGGCGGAGAGATAAGCACGAAAGAAGCCGCCGAGCTCATGGCGTGCATTCAAGACGCATTCGGAGATGAGCTGCACGAGTTCATAGCCGGCGTCAGCTACCGCCACTGCATGGTCAGGCATCATTCGGTGACGGGCACCATCTATACCCCTCCGCACGACATCTCCGACAAGCCGATAAAGGGGTATCTGCCCGGCGGCAAGTACGGGGCGGAAGTGCTGGATATGATGAAGAGGTCGTATGATATACTCAAGGACCATCCCGTGAACGTCAAGAGGATTAAGGAGGGCAAGCACCCCGCCAACTCCATATGGCTGTGGGGAGAGGGCACCCGTCCCGCTTTGGAGAGTTTCAAGGCGCGTTGGGGCTTGAACGGAGCCGTCATCTCCGCGGTGGACCTTGTGAAAGGCATAGGCATGGGCGCGGGCATGAAGGTCATAGAAGTGGCGGGCGCAACCGCCAACTACAATACCGATTTTTCCGGGAAAGCCAAGGCGGCGGTGGAGGCGCTTGCGGAGGGAGCCGACTATGTGTATATACATATGGAAGCGCCCGACGAGTGCGGACATCAGGGGGATGTGGAACATAAGATATACTCCATTGAACAAATAGATGAAAAAGTGGTAAAATATATAGTGGCGGAGATGGAGCGCAGAGATATGGACTATTCCATGCTCATCATGCCCGACCATCCCACGCCTTTGAAGTTAAAGACGCACGTTTCCGATCCCGTGCCCTATGTGCTCTATCGCAGGGGAGATGAGGGGAACGGCGCGGCATATGACGAAGAAAACGCTAAATTAAGCGGTAAATATTACGCATCCGGAGAGGAGCTTGCAAAGCATTTTCTCCGAGGAGAGTGAGTATGAAAAGACGCAACAGAAGACCTAACGATCAGTTCGCCAGCTTATTCGGAACGGACGAGCCGCTTGCCACGACGGACGATATCCGAGAGGAAGAGGATACGGCGGCAGAGGAAGCCGCGCCCAAGGAGGAAGAGCAGGAGAGAGAGGACGCTCCCTTAAAAGAGGGATCCTTCGCGCCCGTGCAACCGGAAGAAGATGGGGAGGCGGATGTGTCCGATTCCTCCGAGGATGGGCAAGAGATTGAAGAGGGGGAATCGGAAACCGCGCCCGAAGAAGAACCGGAAAAAGCAGAGGCGGAAGAAGAGGGGATCGAACAGGATACCGCCGCGGAAGAAGGGGCGGAAGACGGGCAAGATTTCGCCGCAGAAGACGCCGCAGAACAGGAGTATTCCGAGGGTGAAGCGCAGGCGGAAGAAGAGCGGGTGATAGAGGATACAGAACGGCCCGCCGGCGGCAAAAAGCGCAAGCGCGGCAAGGTGAAAGAGCCCATGCCCCGCAAGAAAAAGGTGATCATCGGCGTTATCGCAGCCATACTTACGGTGGCTGTGCTCGCTGCGGTGATAGTGCCCGTGACCCTATTTTTTACGGCGAACGTCACCGTATCTTCCGCAGAGGACTTACAGCAGCTGGATTGGAATTCGTTGGGAGATAAGACGGTTTATCTGCAAAAGGACATCACCGTGGATGGCGATTTGACTATTCCCGTTTCCGCAAAGATAAATTTGAATAAGCATACCCTTGCCATAACGGGTACGCTCACGATAAACGGCAGCGTACAGATAGGCACGGTGAAAGGGGACGGCTTCAATGAAAAGGGCGCGCTCAGCGTGGGTAATTTACAGGCAAGCGTGGCAGAGGGCAATGTGGAACTGTTCTCCCCCTCCTCCATCGGAGAGGGTAGCGTCACGGCAGCGCTTTTCCGTGCGGCGCGCACGCTCACTTTGGAAAACACCCTGACCGTTTCCGCAACCAATGCCTATGTCGAAGGAGGCGTTACGGGCGGTGAAAATGCCGTGCTCGCCTTTGCCGGCGGCGGCAGAACTGACGTTACGGGCGACGTGCAGGTGAATATGCAGGCAACTGCGGGCAACTACCTCTGCGTGGACGGCAGCGCCGCGGACATAGCCGCAGACGGACAGTCGTATGTGGTGCTATCGGGAAAGGCGGCGTCAATATCGGGAGGAAAGGGAGTGCTCGCGCTTAAAAACTTCGAATGCGCATACTTTACCGGCATGGACAGGCTCGGCATATTCGTGCTCTCGTGCACGGGCAATGAGCGCATGGAGGATGTGGGCGATATCTTCTTTATCGAGAGGCTGCAAACGCCTCCCGCGGCGCAGGTGGAGATGCGCGGCGACAGGCTTGTGCTCACCATTACGGAAGTGGAACACAGCTCTGCCGCAGACTTTTCTTACTATGTACAGGTGAACGATATACCTTTTGAAAATATCACAGGCAGCGAGGTGGACATCACCTCTGCGGTGACTGCGGCGGGCGTGTACGACATAAGCATCATCGCAAAGGGCGATTTTGCCGTGGGTGAGGATGGCAGATACAACATAGACGCCATGGATAAAGATGTATACTATATAGACAGTTATCCCTGCGGACTTATCTATGAGCACACCTTTACCCTGGACACTCCTTCCGGAATCAGCGTAAGTCGGGCGAGTGACGGCAGCGGTATCGTCCTCACTTTCCCCTCCGTGCCCTTTGCGGACGGATACAGGGTATATGTGGGGGACGGAGAACCGATAGTCGCGGAAGCGGCTGCGGACGCCACCCGCGCGGAGATAACGATATCTGACGACTTGCTCAGTCCCGGATCCAATTCCATATATGTTCAGGCGTACAGCAATAACGAGCAGATCTTGGACAGCGCCCGCGCGCTCACCAGCTATGTCAAGTACGAAAAACTCGCCACTCCCGAAGTTGGAACTCCCGTTATAAGCGGCAATGAAGTGGCGGTAGCGTGGACAAAGACGGAAAATTCTCCCGCCAAGATATTCAAGGTGCAGTTTGAATATACCACCGCCTCGGGCGCAGCCGTAAAGACGGTGTATACCACGGCAAACACCATCACCGTGACGCTGGACGACATCACGGAAAGCTCGTCGGTAAAGGTGAAAGTGACCGCTATGGGGTATAGCTACTATACGGACGGCGACGCGGGAGAAGCAAACGGAGTCAGATGATTTTTCAAGGCGGCGTGACGGCGTGCCGCCTTGTTATGATTTTTTCAGCAGCGTGACGCTGCACCCGTGAAAGCCTTATACAGGCAAAAAGGGAAAGCATCGCTGTTTTCTTCGCACAAGCAAAAACTCTGAAAAAATCGTGAGATTTTTCGGAAGTTCGCAGCTATGCAATAAGTCAAACTGCCGTTACTTCCGAAAAGAGATATTTTTGGCTAGCGAAATTATAAAGCCTTGAAGCAACCGAAAGGGAGCGCAAGGCTTTTCTCTTTGCAGAAGCTATTCATACGCTAAAAGCGGTCCTCAAACCGCAAGCGACGAGAGGGCTCGTGGAAAATTTACCCTTCAAATATCTTTGCTCATAGACTATAAAGTAACTATGCCCTATACGCTATTTTTCCGCATATAAACTAGCG
>CALWRK010000032.1 GCA_944383935.1 uncultured Clostridia bacterium | reverse complement strand
AAGACCGTCGCCGCGATAGAGGCGGAAACGTGGACGAACGAGGAAGGGGAGCAAACGCCTTCTTCCGTGTTCTATACGGTGGGCGACTTCAAGATAGAGGGCGAAAATTGGGTGATGAGCTGCCACTCCTATCTTGAAGAGGACTATCCCAACGTCAAGGAAAGCTCCTCCGCCGAGATAAAGAATTCCGTATCGCCCATATGCTTTTTGGAGTATGCGGACAGGACGATAGTGCTCACCGGCGATTCCAACGAGCGCAACGAGGAATATTTGGTTGAGCGCGGGGTGCTGAATGTGGACGCGGACGTGCTTAAAGTGGGACATCACGGTTCGCGCACTTCCACCATTCAACAATTTCTCGACGCAGTTGACTGTGAATATGCTATAATAAGTTACGGAGAGGACAACGACTACGGTCATCCCACGCCAGAGCTTATGTCCCGCCTGCAAAACTACACCGACCCCACGCCCGACGGCGACTATAATGGATTTAAGTACATATACGAAACGCCCTTAGACGGCAACGTATCCGTGTATGTGGACGGGGACGGAACGCTCAGAATAGATTGTGAAAATACCGATGAAAAGGACTTTACGCTCGAATGGGGCGTTACCGCGCAGGCGGCTATGGCAGCGGACATGATACTTCCCGCCGCGCGCAGATATGAGGTGCAACTTGCAGCCTGAGGATTATAAGAGCAGTGTGGCGGTAATAGGGTGCAATAAAGCCACCAACGAATATATAGCCAAATCTGTGGCAAACAGGCTTGGACTGAGATATATGGACCTGGACGGGTACTTGAAGTACTTTTTGGGCGGCATATCTCCCTCTCGCGCATTGCTGAAAGGCGGTCCCGAGTTTTTATTGGACAGTATGCGCAAGGCATTTGCGGAGGCGTCCGAATTTGAGGGAGTGATAATGGCGTCGTCCGCGCTCATCTTTTGCACGGGAGCAGATGACATCATAAAAAACTGCTATACCTTCATTCCGCAGCGCGACAGGGTGGACATAAGAAGGATAGACGTAAAACTAAGAAAATTCATGGACGTGGATGCGTTTATGACCAACTACGCCGTGGCGTGCGATATGTGCGTACTGCTTTCGGGCGAGGTGGAAGAAAATATAAAAGCAATACTCGATTTTTTGGAGGAGACGGCAAATGGGGGCGTTTGACGTAGAACTTGTGGGCAAAGTTGGCTCCATGGCGCTTGTCAACAAGAATTTTAACGATATAAACTACAACGTGCTCGCCTTTATATCCAGGCAGCTTCACCCGGGCATGATTTGGGTGAGTAGCGGCGCTGCAGAGATAGGCAGGATAGATTATCTGCGCCGCACGGGCAGACAGCTTGACGGCGATGAGGAGCTGAATAAGATAGACTATGCCGCGCAAGGGCAGGCAATACTCATGCAGGAGTATCGCCGTTATATCAACCCCTCTTATGGCGTAAGGCAGGTATTGGTGGAACATCAGCACTTCAATAATGAAAAAAAGCGCGCACTCTTGAAAGATCTGCTGCTGCGCTGTCCCGCGCAGGGAGCGGTGCCCATCATCAACTACAACGACCCGCTTTCCAGTGAGGAGATAGTCAAGCTGGAAATACGCGCACTCACACAGAGCGGCATGGCGGAAAGTCAGGTTGTGCATTGCTTGGACAACGACGAAACCGCCTCGCAGGTCGCCTGCCTGGTCAAGTGCCGCAGACTCATCATCTTCACCAGCACTTTGGGCATATACGCAAAAGCGGGGGACGAGAGCACTCTTATACGCGAGATAAGCGGTAAGGACGTATACGAGGTAATAGAGAACATCACTCAATGCCAAAAGATGTGCGTAGGCGCCAGCAGACAGGGAGCAAACGGCGCGGGAGCCAAATTGGAATATATCAAGGCACCCGTAGCGAACGGAACGGAGGTGTTCATCGCCTCTCCGCAATATAAAATAGCGGATATAATAAAGGGCGTCGCGCCCGGAACCAGAATATTCGTGGGGTGATAATATGTTGAGAATAAGTTATGAATGCGATGGGAACAGACGTTCTTACACGGGGGACGGCGGTTGCGAGGACTTTTCCGTAGAGATAGACAAGACCACGGGAGTATATGTGGTGATACGCGCCAATCGTCCCGTTAAAATACTCAAAGCGGAGTATATCGTGGGGTACGACTTCACGGAAAAATCCAAGATAATGGTCAACGGCTACCAGTCGTGGACGGATACGCGCGAGTTCGACATAAATGATAAACTGCCCAATATCGGCAGGCTCACGCGCCTTTTCGGCGGCAAGGCGCTCACCGCCACGGGCGACTACGAATTTGCCGAATATTCCGGTAAGAAGGGCTTTTTCCACGGCGTATCTTACTCCTACGTCCGCGAGGGGAACAAGTTTACCCTGATAGGATCTCTAAACGAGCGCACCGGCTACACGTTTATGTATTTTGACGTACCTGCAGCCACCCTAAGATTTGTAAAAGACGTGGAAGGGGTGACTATCGCAGGGGAATACGAGTTGTTTAACGTGCGCAAGTACATCGGTACGAGCAGTGAAGTGTTCGACAAGTGGTTTGCGGATATGCACATTCCCGCGCCGCGCGAAAAGCACGCCTTCGGCTATACTTCATGGTATAACTACTACACGCGCATTTCGGCTAATTTGATAAACCGCGACATTTCCTCTTTCGAAAAGCACAATATCACGCCCGACATCTTCCAAATAGACGACGGCTACCAGACCGCAGTGGGCGATTGGCTCTCCTTAAAGGGGGAGTTTTCCGGCGGTATGCGCCCCATAACGGACAGGCTGCATAATATGGGCAGCAAGGCGGGGCTGTGGCTGGCTCCTTTCGCAGCGCAGAAGAACAGCAAATTGATAAAAGATCATCCCGATTGGCTGGCGCGCGACGGCAAGGGGAAGCCGGTATACGGCGGGCTCAACTGGGGCGGTTTTTACGCGCTGGATATATACAATCAAGAGGTTCGAGAATATCTTAAACGGGTATTCGACACAGTCTTGAATGACTGGGGCTTTGACATGGTCAAGCTGGACTTCCTCTATTGCTGCTGCGAGGTGCCGCTGCACGGCAGATCGCGCGGCGAGATAATGTGCGACGGCATGGACCTTTTGCGCGAGATAATAGGCGATAAACTCATTCTCGGCTGCGGCGTACCTCTCTGGCCTGCATTCGGAAAGGTGGATTTCTGCCGCACGGGCGCGGACGTAGGATTGAAGTGGGTGGAGCTGCCCGCAGAAAAGAAGATGCACCGTGAGCGCGTATCCACCGTGAACGGCGTGAATAACACCGTATTCCGCCGCCAGTTGGATGGAAGAGCCTTTGTAAACGATCCCGATGTGGTGCTCATTCGCAGCTACAATATCACCATGAGCGCGAGAAAGCGCGAACTTATCGCCCGTATCAATAAGATATTCGGCAATCTCCTCTTCATCTCCGACGACGTGGACCGCTACAACGACGAGCAATGGCGCGTGTATAAATACCTGATAGACGGCGCCACCATTACCGTTCACGAGGCATATTACCTCAATAAGCACGATATCTACGTCCGCTACACGGAAAACGGCGAAGAACATACACTCATCTTCGACGTGAATGTAGGGGAAACCATGAAGTCCAAATAAAAAGGCAATCGAAATATAAAAGCAAAAGGTATCTGTTTCGAAATCAGGTACCTTTTTTGTATTCGCTGTTTTTATAATTGCGCTCCTTTTTATTTCGAGAAGCCGACATTTAAGGAAATATTTACTAAAATAGCAATAGTTAATTCAAATTTACTTTTTAGGATGGAGAAAATATCGGAAATAAGTGCGAAAAAAGCATAAAAATATCATTGTAAAAAAAGATGATAAAAATTATTATTTTTGCTTGACAACGGTTTTTTTATGTGGTACAATGCAAGCATGAAAGTAAACTATTCGGCACAAAGAGAAGTGGTATACGACGTACTCGCAAGCACTACCTGTCATCCCAATGCGGAGTGGGTGTGGGAGAAGTGCCGTGAGAGAATGCCGCAGATAAGCAAGGCTACGGTGTATCGCAACCTGGAATGCTTAGTGAAGCTGGGCAGAGCGATAGAGGTTGTGGGCACGTTCGGAAGTTCGCATTATGACGCCTGCGTCCGCCCGCATAACCATATGGTATGCAGCGTATGCGGCGCGGTGGTGGACTGTTTTCCGTCCGAAGAGTTGCGCTTGGCGCTCGAACACGAAACACAGGCGCACGGATATACCGGCTATGGCTTGACGTTTAGCGGTATATGCGAAGAATGCAAGGCGAAACAGCTGAATAAATAACGTAAATCGGCGCGAAAGCGCGTTAAATAAAAAATATATGGAGGATAACTATTATGGCAAAATTTGTATGCAGCGTATGCGGTTATGTTTATGAAGGGGACGAGCCTCCCGCTCAGTGTCCTCAGTGCAAGGCTCCCAAGGAGAAGTTTGTAAAGCAGGAAGGCGAGATGAGCTGGGCTTCCGAGCACGTCGTGGGCGTGGCTCAGGGTGCACCCGAGGACATCATGGAGGATCTCAGGGCTAACTTCAACGGCGAGTGCACGGAAGTGGGTATGTACCTGGCTATGGCTAGGGTCGCTCATCGCGAGGGATATCCCGAAATAGGTCTTTATTGGGAAAAGGCAGCGTGGGAAGAGGCTGAGCACGCTTCTAAGTTTGCCGAACTTCTGGGCGAGGTCATCACCGATTCCACCAAGAAGAATCTGGAAATGCGCATAGAGGCGGAGAATGGCGCTACCGCCGGTAAGACCGATCTTGCCAAGCGCGCCAAGGCGCTCAATCTGGACGCTATTCACGACACCGTTCATGAGATGGCTCGTGATGAAGCTCGTCACGGCAAGGCGTTCCAGGGGCTGTATAACCGCTACTTCAAGAAGTAAGATCTTGAATATACAGCAGGGGCGCCGCATTTGCGGCGCCCCTTTTATATGCGTAGAAGTGCATAAAATATACATATAAATACCGCTTTTTGCGCATATACGAGATGCTTTTAATGTCGGGCAGAGATAGAAAGGATGGATGGTGCAAGGAAACGGCAGGGCGCGTACGCCCGGGAAAATATATTTATTGAGTGCATAAAAAATACATATAAGATAATTATTCCCGAAAGCGGCGGTAAAAGGGAGATCAGGGCGAAATTTGCGGTCGTAATGATGATAAAAAATCGAGTATGTGTTAAAAGTGCATAAAAAATACATATAATTGACGCATATTCATGAGATATATCTCCATATACGGCAAATACTTTGCGTGCGTGTTACTTGACTTAATTTTGCGCGTATAATATAATTGATATAAAGCAATCAAGGAGGAAAGAATCTTGGGTTTTTTAAGAAGGCAATTCAGAAAGGTAATCGAGTGGGAAAATGTAGATCCCGACGTCATCGTATGGAAATATCCTCTTGAAGACAGAGAGGAGTTTATGCGCAAGTCGCGCCTTGTGGTGAGAGAGGGGCAGCGCGCGATGTTCGTAAAGGAAGGACAGCTTGCCGACGTGTTCGAGCCGGGAACTTATGAACTGGACGATATAAAGAACATCCCCATTCTCACCGCCTTGTACAACTGGAAATTTGCGTGGGAAAGCCCTTACACAGGGGATGTGTTCTTCATCTCCACAAAGCAGTTCATCGATCAAAAGTGGGGGACGCGCAATCCCGTGATGATGAGGGACAAAGATTTCGGAATGATACGTTTCCGCGCATTCGGAACGTACACTTTTTCCGTATCCAAGCCCACCACAGCAATGACGGAGTTGTTCGGTTCGGAAAACGAGCTTCGCGTTTCGGACGTATCCAATCAGTTTAAGAGCGTGGTATGCTCCACTTTGAGCAACGTGGTGGCAGAGTCCAAAGTGGCGGCGCTGGATTTGGCGGCGCACTATGACGACCTCTCCGTGGCGGCGCTGGAAAAGTTGAAGATATATTTCGACAAATACGGCATAGAAGTCAAGACGTTTTATATCGAAAACATTTCTCTGCCCGAAGAGGTGGAGAAGATGCTGGACAAGCGCACAAATGTGGGCATTATGTCCGACAGTATGCAAGGATATGCTCAAATGGAGACATTGGGCGCCATACGCGACGCCGCGAAAAATCCCGGAGGTCTGGCTTCCGCCGGCATAGGTTTGGGAGCGGGACTGGGCATGGGCAAACTGTTTGCCGACAACATGGGCTCCACTCCCGCCGTGGGGGCAAAGACGTTTGTCAAATGCTCCAAGTGCGGCGCAAAGGTGGAAGAGGGGAACAAATTCTGTCCCGAATGCGGAGGCAAGATGGAAGATGGCAATATGAAGTGTCCTTCCTGCAACGCCGACATTCCCGCGGACGCGAAATTCTGTCCCGAATGCGGAGCCAAGATGGTTGCCAAATGCCCCGAATGCGGCGCGGCGGTGAAGCCGGGCGATAAGTTCTGCCCCGAGTGCGGAAAGAAGCTGTCTTGACGAGTATGGAGAATTTGAATAACGAGCAGAATGCTCAGTTGCTCACCGACGACGAAAAGGTAGACAGGGGTTTGTCGCAAAAGGTGGAGATAAACACCTTTGCCTGCGAAAATTGCGGCAGTACGCTTGTATTTGACCCGCAAACGCGCAAGATGAAGTGCATATCTTGCGGCGCGGAATATCCCATGCCCGATCCAAAGCCCGTCATGCCCATAGCCTACACTCCTCTATCGGAATCAAGCTACGCGACGTGGGGCGGAGTGAAGAGCGTGAGATGCGAAAATTGCGGCGCCACCATCACTTTGAAGGAGTTCGAAACTGCCAACGTATGTCCGTTCTGTTCTTCGCCCGTGGTGACGGATACAGATCAAATACCCGGCTTAAAGCCAAACGGGGTGTTGCCTTTTGCAGTGAGCGAAGAGCAGGCGCATAATTCTTTTCTCAAATGGTTGAAGAGGAAGATCTTTGCGCCGCACAAGGTGAAAAAGAGCGCAAAGCACACGCCCATGAACGGAGTATATATTCCCACATGGACCTTTTCTTCCGACGTGTTCTGTCCTTATACGGCGCGATTCGGTAAGCACTACACCGTAGTAGTGGGGTCGGGCAAGAACAGGCGGGTGGTGACCAAAACCCGCTGGTTCACGGTGAGCGGAGTTATCAATTACGATGTGCACAACCTCACCATAGAAGCCAGCAGCAAGATAACTCAGAAACAGCTGGAAAAACTCGGCGGCTTCGATATGCAGGCGGCGGTGGAATATGAGGAGGAGTATATCTCCGGATTTGCTTCCGAACGCTACTCCACGGGGCTTGATGAAAGCTGGAATTCGGCACAAGATAAGATATATAACGCAATGCTCAACATGGTGCGCGCAAGGCATCCTCACGATGTGGAGGACTACATAAACATAAATCCCTCATACTCAAACACCACATACGACTATATGCTGGCGCCGCTGTGGGTGAGCGGATACAAGTATCGCAAAAAGGACTACGGCTTCGTGGTCAACGGCAGGAACGGCAAGGTAGTGGGCAAATCCCCCGTATCCGCGATCAGGGCGCTTATAGCCGCCATTCTCGGCTTGGCGGCAGTCGCGGGGATAGGGTATTTGATATACTGCCTGCTGGGTTAGTAAAACAAGAAAAAAATAAATATCGCCGCAAAAGCGGCAATGGAGGTACAACAATGAAGATCACAAAGGATATGCTCATAGGCGATGTAATAAACCAGGGCAATCAGCAGGAGATAGCCAACGTGCTGTTCGGCATGGGTATGCACTGCCTGGGCTGTGCCATAGCTCACGGCGAAACGGTGGAAGAAGCCGCCGGTGTGCACGGCGTGGATGTGGACGACCTGGTGGACAAGCTCAACGAAGCTGCCGCAAAATAAGCGGAGAAGAAAATGGAAAACATCAGGCTATTCACCAGTGAAAGCGTAACGGAAGGACATCCGGACAAGGTATGCGACAGGATTGCCGACGCAGTCTTGGACGCATACATATCGCAAGATAAGAACAGTAGGGTGGCTTTGGAAGTGTGCTGCAAGGGCGAGCACCTGTATATGCTGGGCGAGATCACCGGTATGGGCAGCGTGGATTTGCCCGCAGTGGCGCGCAGGGTGATAAAGGACATAGGTTATAACAGCGCGGAGCTGGGCTTTGACGCCGAGGGCGTGAAGATAGAGTGCAATATAGAAAAGCAATCTCCCGACATAGCCATGGGCGTGGACTCTTCCTTTGAAGAAAAGGAAGGGGATATGGATAAGTACGGCAAGACGGGTGCGGGCGATCAGGGCATGATGTTCGGCTACGCCTGCACGGAAACGCCCGAACTTATGCCGCTTGCAATAGCCTTGGCGCACAAACTCACAAGGCGCCTCACCTATGTGCGCAAGAGCGGAATTTTGCCCTATCTCAGACCGGACGGCAAGGCGCAGGTTACGGTGCGCTATATAGGCGGAGTGCCTGCGGGTATAGACGCTGTGGTGGTGTCTACGCAGCATTCTCCCGATGTGAAGATGGAAGATCTGCGCGTGGACATCAAAAACGAGGTGATAGACGCGGTGATCCCCGCCGAGATGATGGACGAGAGCACCAAACTGTTTATAAATCCTACCGGCAGATTTGTGTTGGGCGGACCGGCGGGCGATTCGGGCGTCACGGGCAGAAAGATAATCGTGGACACATACGGCGGATACTGCCCTCATGGCGGAGGCGCTTTTTCGGGCAAGGATCCTACAAAGGTGGACAGGAGCGCGTGCTATATGGCGCGATACATATGCAAAAACGTAGTGGCGGCGGGGCTGGCGGAGCGCTGTCAGATGCAGGTGGCTTATGCCATAGGCGTGGCAAGTCCGGTGAGCGTAACCATCGACACTTTCGGCACGGGAAAGGTGAGCGACGCTCAGCTTGCGCGCGCGGTGCAGGTGGTGTTCGATCTGCGTCCCGCGGCGATAATAGACAAGTTGGATTTGCTCAATCCCATATATGAGCGCACTTCCAATTACGGACATTTCGGCTCGGAAGAGTTCTCCTGGGAGCGCACTGACAAGATACAGCAGTTGAAAAAGGCGTTGGGAGTTTGAATTTGGAGATAAACGGCAGTGTCACGGATATAATTTTCCGCAATCAAGAGAACGGATACAGCGTGGTGGAGCTTGCTTGTAAGGGCAAGCTCTTAACCGCTGTGGGAAAATTTCCGCCGGTAACGGAGGGACAGGACCTCGTACTCGAAGGCAGATTCGTGATAAACCGCCAATTCGGCGAGCAGTTTGCCGTGGACAAGGTATCCATCGCCCAGCCCACCTCGGAAGAGAGTATCGTCAGGTACCTTTCGGGCGGACTTTTCAAGGGAGTGGGTGAAGTAACCGCGCGCAATATCGTGGATAACTTCGGCACCGATACGCTTAAAGTGATAGAGCACGAGCCGGCGCGCCTGGCGCAGGTGAAGGGCATATCCTTGAAAAAGGCGATGGAGATAAACACCTCTTTCCACTATTTGAGGGATATGCAAGACGCCATCTTATTCTTGCAGGAACTGGACATAGGACTGAACGTCGCCATACGCATATACAAGATATACGGGGCAGAAACGGTGAAAATCGTAAAGAACAACCCGTATAAGTTGGTGGAGGACGTAGACGGAGTGGGCTTTTTGACCGCCGATAAGATAGCTTCCGGGCTGGGGATAAGAGAGGACAGCCGCTTTCGCATAACCGCAGCCGTAGTGCATACGCTGAAAGAAGCCACAAATAAGAACGGGCACACATATCTGCCCAGGCAGCTTTTGGTGAGGGAGTGCAAAAAGCTGCTCAATCTCCAACGTCTGGACGGGGAGCAGGTGATAGACGGCGTCATAGACGACATGGAAGTCGCCGGGAAATTGGTGTGCATAAACACTCCCGAACACACCGCGGTCTTGCTCAGCGGTTTTTACATATCCGAACGCGCGATAGCCGGCACCATAGTGCGCTTGACGCACATGATGATGCCGCTGGAAATCTCCGTAAAGACGGATATATCCGAGTATGAGCGGATAAACAAGATATCCCTGCACGAAAATCAGAAAAAAGCTGTAGAAGGCTGCCTCAAACACGGCATATGTGTAGTCACGGGCGGACCGGGTACGGGCAAGACCACCATAATCAAGTGCATTATCTCCATACTCAAAGCCAGGAAGAAAAAAGTGGCGCTCTGCGCCCCTACGGGCAGGGCAGCCAAGAGATTGACGGAAGCCACTGGAGAAGAGGCAAAGACCATTCACCGTATGCTGGATTTATCTTTCGGAGAGGGCGGCATATTCACATTTGACGAAAGCACCAAACTGGACGCGGACGTGGTGATAGTGGACGAAGTGAGTATGTGCGACGAATATGTTTTCAGCGCGCTGTTGTCCTCCCTCAAAGGCGGCGCCGGACTTGTAATGGTGGGAGATAAAGATCAGCTCCCGTCGGTGGGTGCGGGCAACGTGCTGGCGGACGTAATCAAAAGCGGAGTCGTGCCCGTGTACTATCTCACGCAGATATACAGGCAGGACGAACACAGCCTCATAGTGTCCAACGCCCATGCGATAAACAATGGCAAGATGCCCGTTATAGACAATAAAAGCCGCGACTTTTTCTTCTCTTCCTGCGAAGATCCGGAGGAGATTTTACATACCGTAATAGATATGGTCACAAAGCGCCTGCCCGGCTTCACCTGCCTGCCTGCAAACCGCATTCAAGTGCTCTGTCCCATGAAAAAAGGCATAGCAGGGGTGGAAAACATGAACGCAAAACTGCAAGAAACGCTTAATCCGCCCGAAAAATCCAAACCGGAAATACGCCTTGGAATGAATGTGCTCAGGCTGGGAGATAAGATAATCCATACCGTAAACAATTATGACTTGGAGTGGACGGACGAAGAGGGCGTTACTGGCAGCGGAATTTATAACGGAGATATCGGCTATATCACCGCAGTCAATCCCACCGAACCCTCCCTCACCGTAACTTTCGAGGACGGCAAGACGGCAAAATACATACAGGGCAGTTTAGATCAGATAAAGCCGGCATACGCCGTGTCCGTACACAAGTCCCAAGGCTGCGAATTTCCCGTCGTGGTCATCGCTCTTCCTAAGGGCAACTATATGATAATGACGCGCAATCTCCTCTACACCGCCGTCACCCGCGCCAAGTCCGTGGTCGTCTTGGTCGGTTCCAAGCAGACGGTGGCAAATATGGTGAGTAATACATACACTACCAGGAGATACAGTCTGCTGGCCGATTTTATAAGCGAAAGAGAAAAAGGTCATAATTAACACTCTTCGAGCCGTTGGTGCTTTTTTGAGAGGCAGTCGCCTCTCCCAAGGTACGCTCACCGCAAAGCGCGGTTTTCGGTGGCGGAAATATTAAGCGAAAGAGAAAAAGGTCATAATTAATACTCTTTGAGCCGTTGGTACCTTTTCCTCTTTCGCTTGTCTGA
>CALWRK010000031.1 GCA_944383935.1 uncultured Clostridia bacterium | reverse complement strand
TTTGCTTGTGCGAAGAAAACAGCTATGCTTTCCCTTTTTGCCTGTGCAAGGCTTTCACGGGTGCAGCGTCACGCTGCCGACTTGAAAAAATCATCTCCTATTTCCTTACGCACTTACAGATACACTCCGCTATCTCGTCTGCGTACTTCTGCGTTTTCAAAAGTTTCAGATCTTCCGGGTTGGATATAAAGCCGCACTCCACTATAACGGAGGGAATGACAGAACATTTGGCTATAAAATAATCCCCCGCCAAGGCGGAATAGCTTCTGCCGCTGTATTTGGAATTTATGTAAGTATTGAACACGCTTTGCAGCTGCATGGCAAACGCGCCGCCCGTACCCGTATCTCCGTAGAACACCTGCACTCCGCGGCGGTATGACTGTGTATATTTATTAACGTGTATGCTTATCACAGCGTCCGCGCCCGACTGCTCTATTATCTCGGCGCGCCGCCGCATATCCTCCTTCTTGTTTTCCCCCAGCGCGCCGTCATCCGTCCTGGTCATCACCACTCGAACTCCCTCCTCTTCCAGGCGCTTTTTCACCCGCTTGGTTATGTATAAATTGATGTCCGCCTCTTTATCTCCCGCGGCGGATACCACGCCTCCGTCAAAACCTCCATGTCCCGCGTCCAACACCACCGTGACTTCCGGATAGACAGCCCCGACGTATGCCGCCATCCCGCCCGCGAAAGACAGCGCCAGCGCGCATATTATCAGCGCGAAAACGGCGGGCCTTATCCACTTCAGCGATATTACGGCGATTTTACACATATATCCGATTTTTTACCCTTTCAACCTGCGAAAAAGCCGAGTTATCCCCATAGTTATCCCCATAAACATATATTTGTGGGGATAACTTTTGACTTGTTCATTTATACGATATGATGAATATTATTCATTTATTCCCCGCTTTTTTGCCTTTCTTTCACGGCATGAGTTGTGGCAAATTTTCGGCTTGATTTTCAGCACTTTTATTCCTTTTCGCTCGAGAATATCTTAATAGCCACCACGGTGGCGTCATCTTTCAAATCGTGATCTTTTGCCAAGTTTATGAGTATATCCGCCGTCTTTTGAGGATTCACCCCCTCCGTCCTGGTCAGGGCGTATTCCGCGCCGTGTACGGTGAGCGCGTCCGTCACGCCGTCTGTGACCAGAACTATCATATCCCCGTCTTTCAACTTTGCACGTTCGAATACAGGCGTTATGTCGTCCAATATCCCCGCCGGAAGAGCGCCGCCGCTTATCGTCTTTACCATACCCTCGCGCAAGATGAAACTCTCTACGCCGCCCAGTTTTATAAACTCAGCCGCTCCCTCGTTCAGATCTATTATACACGCGTCCAGCGCGCAGAACTTTTCCCCTCCGCGCAGCGCCAAAAATCTGTTTATAAGTGCGGGCACCGCCCCCTTTTCAAATCCGCACTTGCAGAAATTTTCCAGCATGGTCAAACACGCCGCACTCTCTTTTGCCGCCTCGCTGCCGCTGCCCATGCCGTCGCATACGCACGCGAGCACCCTGCCTTCGTCTATCGCCGTAACCGTATATGTATCCCCTGCCACGCCGCTGCCCGGCTTGACCGCTCCGCTTGCGCCGAATGCTGACACATAATTGGCAGCGGGCGCATAGGTGACGGTTACAGTCCCCGTCGCGGGACTTTTTTCCACACGTTTCACACCTCCTCCCAGGGCACGGCTCACAGCCCTGCCCACCGCCCGCTTTTCTTCGTCGCCGGCGCGCAGCTTCAGAGTTATGCGTCTTTCTTCACCTTCGCCCAGTACGGCTGCGCCCAGACAGGTTACGTTCTCATATCCCAGCTCGTCCACTATCCTCTCCCCCGTATCTTCGGGCGCTATTCCACTCTTACCCACGCGTGTAGCCAACTTCCCGAGCACGCTGCCCATACCGCGCATCTGCGCCGCTACGGCGGCGCCGTTTTCCTGTGCCTGTTCCCGCTTTTTCGCGCGCTCGACAGACCTTCTCCCCGCGGCGGAGCACTCTTCCAGCACCCTGCCCAGCATCTTGCATTTGCTCACCACAAACAGGGGGAAGTCATCCGCGCTCACCTCCTCTCCCGCGGCGGCGCGCTCCACCGCCTTTTTGAAGATGACGTCGCCTGCCAGATATGCACACTTGTCTTTTTCCGTACAGTTCACGCATATGTGCGCACTCACATCCGCGCAAGCTGCCATGGTGAGGTCTATCTCTCCGCCATCTCTTTCAAATTCGTCGGCTATGCCTATCATGAGCGAAGCGTACTTGCTCAGCTTGTCGAACAACTCCCGCCTCTGTCTGTCCACGGCATATCTGAGCGCGTCCGCGCTGTCGGGAAAGAGGGCTTTACCCCACCTCTTTACCGTGCGCCCCGGAATGAGCGCCGCGATGAATACGCCCGCCGCCGCAAGGCAGATGTTGAGGGCGTCAAAGGGCGTGAACGCTCGCAGTACAAAGCCGCACAGCAGATATATCCCCTCGCACGCAATCGCGGAGATCCACTTTCCCTGCCCTATAAAGCACTTGCCCGCCGCCCATACCAGCAAAGCCGCTCCCACCGCCGCAGCGTCGCGGGTATATACCGCCGCTCCCACCGCCAGTGCGCCGCATATGCCGCCTCCCGCCGTGGCGGGGAAGTAGGCGCACAGCATACACAGCGCGGTCAGTACGGTAAAATACGGCTTAAACCCCCAAAGGTCCATGTCGTATATGCCCAGCCCCAACGCGGCTATGAGCAAACCCAAAGAGAGAGTTTCATCGTAAGAAAATCTGCCCCCTCCGCGCACTAAAAGTGCGAAACAGCCTATGCAAGCCGCGGCGGCAAAAGCGGTGTTTATAACCACGGACGTCACCCCTTGAACTACTATTCCGTGCAGGAAAAGTCCGATGAAAAAGCGCGGAAGCATGGACAAGAACGCGCACAATGCCATTGCGGGAATCCTCATGCGCAGGGCGAATTTATAGCTTATGAGCGCCGCCGCGCCGAACACCGCCGCCGCGCTTGCCGCGTCGGTGAGGGATAGCAAATCCATGCCCGCCAGACAATGCCCGCCCATGAATGCGAGAGTGGAGATAAAATAATTCTTGCCGCAGTAGATGAGCGCGCAGTACAGCCCTATACCGAGAGGGATCATGTCCGCAGCCGCCCTCGCTCGCCCGAGTATGTAAAAGAGAGTAAAGACGAGCAGTGCGCCTCCCACCCTTTGCGCAGCAGTTTTTTTCTTCATGCCGCCATTGTAACTCCCAAGTGCGGACGTATTACGACGGCTTTTGCCGAAAATACACGGATTTTTCCGCATTATCGGGTTTTTCCTCTTTTTTCAACTTAATAACTGCGGGTATAAAAAAACGACACCGCCTTGCGATGCCGCGTTTTGTCTTTTCCTTTTATTTTCCCAGATCGGGCTTTGTTTTGCCTTTTCTTTTCGCTTTCTTTTCCTCGTCGCGCGCCTTCATCTTTGCCTTCACTTTCTCTCGATATGCGTGCATTTTATTCTCCATAGCCAGCAATTTTTCATCCAGCTTGTCCCCGTATTTGCGCTCTATGAATCGCGCCAAAAAGAGTGAGGCTATATTCACCGCCATACCTGCGACGGACGCAAGCACTATCCAACCGATATCCGCGCCCTCTCTTATGGGTTCCATTCCCAGGAATGTCTCCGTAGGTCCGAACCAGTCGCCTATCAGATAGTAGTCGGCGTATATCGCCGCTATCGCCACGGCAAACATTACCGCAGTGACGATGAGGCGGAACTTGTCGGGAGGCATAGATATGAGCAGCAGACACATAAATCCGGTGACGGTGAGCGCCATGCCGGTTACGGACACGATATACGCTTCGTCCGCGCCCGCAAGCACCCCGTTTTTCCCGAGAGGGTATATTATGGCAACTGTGATTATGAGCGCAAGCGACGCGGGCAGAGCCACTTTGAGCACATTGCGCATAAAATTGCCGGTGACGCGCCGCGCGTTGCCCTTTTGCATGGCAAAGGCTAGCGAAGGTACGCCTATTACGAAAAATTCCAGCAAAAGCAGCTGCTTTGTGGTGATGGGATAGCTGATAGAGGGATTTATAAATCCCGCTATGGCAAACGCCAACGTAAGCACCATGATGGCGATATTCTTCATGATATACAGGGCAGACACCTTTTCTATATTGCCTATGACCGACCTGCCCTCATTGACTATGGTGGGCAGAGTGCTGAAATTATTGTCCGTGAGGATTATACGGGAGATGTTGCGCGCCACTTCGTTGGCGGAGCCAAAGGAGATGGAACAGTCGGATTCGCGCAGCGCCTTTACGTCGTTCACGCCGTCGCCTATCATGCCAACCGTTCTGCCCTTTCTCTGCAAAGTGCGCACTATATCCCTCTTTTGGTCGGGAGATACCCTGCCGAATACTACTCCGTCCTCCGTCTTTTCTTCCAGCTCTTCTTTGGAAAGTCCGCGGCAATTCACCCATTTGTCCGCATTGTATACACCCGTTTTTTCCGCGATGTTAGACACCGTTTCCGGATTGTCGCCGGAGATTATCTTTACGTCCACGTCGTTTTTATAGAACCACTCCAAAGTGCTTCTCACGTCCGTCCTAAGGCTGTCTTCCAATATGAATATGTTGAGCGGGACCGTCTTTTCCGCCACGGCTTCAGAGATGGGACCGTCGTATCTTGCCAAAAGCACGCTCCTTCTGCCCATCTTTGACTGCTTGGAGAGGTACTCCTTGGCTTCGTCGGTGAGCACGGTGACGTATTCGGGCGCCCCCAACAGATATGATTTGCCGTCTTTTAACGTAACGGCACTGTACTTTCTGGCGGAAGAAAAGGAGAGTGCGTCGGAAAATTCCAGCACCGTACCTCCCTCAAATTTCCTGTCCAATGCCCTTGCTGTGGATTTTTTATCCTTGGTGGCTTCCGTGAAAGTGCACATGAGATCCCTTATGTCCACCTCCGATTCCGTGAGCGTTTTTACATCCACCACTTCCAGATCTCCGCTGGTGATGGTGCCCGTCTTGTCCAAAAGCAGGGTGTCCACGCGGGCAAGCATCTCCACGCTGTATAAATCCTGAGGCAGCGCGGAATGCTTTGAAAGGCGCAATACCGATACCGCCAGCGCCGTGGACATCATTACGAACATACCCACGGGGATCATGCCAAGCACGCTGGACGATACCGTGATGATCGTCTGTTTCCAGCTGTTCCAATCGCTCATCTCCGCGGCAAGGCGCTGAGATACGGTGAGTATCACCGCCAGCACGGCGAGTATGACCGTCGCCACCTTTATAAAGTTGTTTATGGAATTGAATATCCTCGATTTGGGGCGCTCCACCTTTCGCGCGGCGCGGGCGATACTCTCTATATAGCAATCCCTGCCCACTCTATCCGCCCTTGCCACAGCCTGCCCTTCCATGACTATACTGCCGGCGTATATGCTCTCTCCCGCGCTGCGCTTTACGGGTATGGATTCTCCCGTCAATATGGATTCGTCCACCTCCACATAGCCGTCCGCTATCACGCTGTCTACGGGCACCTGCGCGCCCGCTTCCGCTATATATACGTCGTCCAAGACTAACTCTTTTGTGGAAATCTCCCTCTTCTCTCCGTCACGGATTACAGTGCAGGTGGATTCCACGGTAAGAGAGAGCTTTTCTACGGATTTTTTCGCCTTTATCTCCTGCACTATGCCTATAACCATGCTGATGATGATTATAGAAGAAGAAAGCGCGTAGTCCGCCGCTCCTATGCACACGAGCAGCAACATCAAAAACAGCGTTACGATATTGCAAAAACTGAATACGTTTTCAAAAATTATACGCGGATAAGATTTGGCCCTGTTGATGGGCTTGATGTTTACAAGATTCTCCTCTGCCCTCTGCTCCGCCTGAGCTTGCGTCAGACCGGAAACTATATCCGGAGTAAACCTTTGCGCGTTCTTATAACTGCGGCTGCCGTCCTTTTTCTTGTTGCGCGCGCGCCGCAGTCTGAGTTCAGACCAAAGTCCCATGTCACCCCTGGCACGCCCCCGGACGTGCTTATGTTTTTTCCTTTTCCCGTAAAATTATATAATGTCGCCCTTTCAAGTGTCAACAAATCCGCACCCTTTCCCCCGTTTACAGGGAAGATTTAACCTTTTTTATATATTTTTATTCCTAATTGTTATAAAATTTCCACACCCGATACCTCTTACGGCGCTTTTAACGAAGGAGCGCTGAACGCTCATCCCCCGATGGACTTCGCTAAGGGCGGGCAATCTTCCGCAGCTTTTTCTTCTCAAAAGCCTTTGTAAGCAGTTTATCTCCGCGCTGCAATTTCCCCCAAGTATCTGCAAGGACGCAACATCCCGCGCTCTTTCAAGTCCGTGCAGGGCTTAATCGGGATGCAGCGTCACGCTGCCCCGAAAGAATCCGCTCAAAGCATTTCGGATACTCATAAAAATATGCCTGCCCGCGCACGCACCGAGGCGCTTTCAGCGCGAAGATTTTGGCGCAGATTTGCGCGAGGCGGCACGAAGTTGTAGCAGCGCTACTACGATGTGACGCATTGCGGAAAGCTGCACAAAAGAATCCGCTCAAAGCGTCTCGGGGCGTGCGTGGGCAGGCAAAGAAAACTCACACCCGCAATAGTTTTGGCGATAGAGGGAATAGGCGGCGCTCAGCTTAATGGAGTGCAGGTATCCGTCTTTCTTTTTGAAATCAGAGGGGAGAAACTCCACGCCCTCGCGCTCTCCGACTAGTTTACCTATCTCGTTTATGAGGGGGGCGTTCTTATGCGGACTCACCGTCAAGGTGGTGGCAAAGAGGTCATAACCGCCCGCTTTGGCGGCGCGCGCCGTGGCGGCAAGGCGCAGTTCGAAGCACTTTGCGCACCTGGCGCCGCCCTCCTTTTCCCCTTCCAGTCCGCGAGATACGGCTAAAAAGAGGGAGTGGTCGTAGTCGCAGTCGCAAAACCCGGTATCGGGATATACCTGATTGATAAGTCTTATCTGCTCCGCTTTGCGCTTTTCATACTCTTCAAAGGGGAATATGTTGGGATTGAAATAGAGTATGGTGACTTCCGCAGCCTCTTGAAGCACGTCTATGCAGTGGGATGAACAGGGCGCACAGCAGCTGTGCAGCAAAAGTCGCGGCTTTTTGCCAAAGCCGCTCAATCGCTCTGTCATCAATTTATTGAAATCCGTCCTTAAATTTTGCAATATCTGTCCACATCCATTACAAATATCGTGGCTCCTCCTATCGTTTCGTTTATCGGAACCATAGATTGCGCGCCGGTATATACCAACCCGGACGCTACGGGACTGGAAGTATATATCACCTTATTGCGCTTTCCTGCGTGCGAACGGAGAATGTCTATCACCTTCTCCACCTTTTCATCCTCCGTGCCTATGAGAAGGGTGACGTTTTTCTTGCGTAGAAATGCGCCCGTCGTGGCGAGTTTGGTCACCACAAAGCCATCGTCGTTGAGCGCGTGCGTAGTCGTTTCTTCGTCTTCCTTTCGTAAAATAGCCCAAACCATTTTCATATATTTTCCCTCCGAATATTTCTATTTTACGGCGTATGCCAAAGCAAGCGGATTTAATTCCAAGTAATATTTTACCACATTACTCTGCCGTTTTCAAGATAAATTTTTTGTACCCAAAAGACGAGAAAGCTCTCCCGGCTATCCCCCTTCTTCACACATATGGTGCGGTTTTACAGCATAAAACGGACCCTTTGGTCCGTTTTGCGTGCGTGTTTGAACTTATTGCAAGAACAAGTGCTTTGTGATAAGCGCCCAAATGCAATCGAGCCAGCCCACAAACAAGCCGAATATGGTAACCACCAAGCTGATTATCGGCCTGAGCACGCCGCTTCTTTCGTTTTTCGCAAAATATCCCAAACATTTGCACTATGCTCGCGGATGATGTATGATATAGGCATGAAATATTATATCGTGGGCGCAAGTGAGTTTGCGCGGGAAAAATTCAATCCCGATGAAAAGGACTTCGTCATAGCTGCCGACGCGGGAATACGCTATGTGGGTGAACGCGCCGATTTTGCCATAGGCGACTGGGATTCGCTGCATTACATACCTGCGGGAGTAAAGGCGGTGTCCCTGCCCGTTGTAAAAGACTATACGGATACGGGAGAGGCGGTGGACTACGCCCTTTCAAAGGGCGCGGAAGAGATAGTTCTCTTCGGCGCGGGCGGGGGAAGGACAGATCACTTTTTGGCGAATTTGCACTATCTGGCGATGATAGCGGACAAAGGAGTAAAAGCTAGCATGGTCTGCCCCGACTGCACGATATACGCCATGGCGGAGGGAGAGAGAAAATTCGGCAGCAGGGGTAAAATAATCTCTGTTATACCCATGCGCGAGAGAGTTGTGGCAAGCATAAGCGGCGTGCAATATCCGCTGAAAAAACACCTCATGCCGCAGGACAATCCCGGACTGGGCGTGAGCAATGTGGTGGAGGAAGATTACGCCCTGATAACCATACACGAAGGAATAGTTTTGGTGATAGTAAATGATTGAATGCGCCGTATTCGATTTGGACGGAACGCTCTTGAATACGCTGGGCGATCTCTGCGCCGCGGTCAACTTTGCCATGCTCGGCATGAAACAGAATCGGCATACGGAAGAGGAAGTGCGCGCCATGATAGGCGACGGAGTGGCAAAACTCATCGAGCGCGCCCTGCCGAACGACGCAAAACAATTAGCTCCTCAGGCGCTGGAACGGTTTAGGAGTTACTACGAAACGCACATAAACGTACATACCATGCCCTATCCCGGCATAGAGAACTTGCTCCGTCGTTTGCGCTCAAAAGGAATAAGGACGGCTATTCTCACGAATAAAAACGAAAGCGCCGCCTTGCTTTTGGCGGAGAAGTTCTTTCCCAAACTCTTCGACATAGTGCGCGGAGGAAGGACGGGAGTGCGCCTTAAACCCCATCCCGACGCCTTGACGGACATACTCTCAACGTTGAACGTAGCTCCGCAAAACGCCGCGATGGTGGGGGATTCTTCCAACGATATGTATACCGCGGCGGGAGCGGGAGTGCACGGCATAGGCGTAAGCTGGGGATACCGCAGGGAAGAAGAACTGTTTGATTCGGGCGCGGAGCGCGTGGCGAAGGATGCGGAGGAACTGTATACTTTTCTGCTTTCCGTTTAGCAATAATTTTCTCTTTACCGCCCGCTTAGCCGGCGCTGCGTTAAAATATATGCGAGGTAAGCAATCGCCGTAAACGCGAATCGCCCCTTTGAGGCAAATACAAAAACCGAAAACTTGGACGGGCATATTGAAAACTTTTTCAAATAGTGGTAAAATACGGTTGAAAAACTATATTCAGGGGGGTGTCTATATGAAAGTTATTATTGCGGGCGCGGGCGTGGGCGGACTTGCCGTTGCCCGCCTGCTGGCAGAAGGCGGCGTAAACTGCACCGTCTTGGAAAAATCCGCCGACGCAGAGAGTATGCGCTATGCCTGGCACGACGACGTATCGCCCGAAGTTTTCAACGAATGCGGACTTGATCTGCCTCAGGGCAGTTTTCCCAAAAAAGACTGGACATTTATCACTCCCGACGGCAAAGCGCGCGGTATGCACGAAGAACGCCCCGATATGTCCGTAATGCGCCCCGCCCTAAACAAGATGATGGCAGACGCCGCGGAACGTGCAGGCGCGAAACTCATGTTCGGCGTAACGGTGCAATCGCCCATTATCCGAGACCGCCGCATTGAGGGCGTTCAAGCAAACGGAAGAGAGATGCGCGCGGATATGGTCATAGACAGTTTGGGAGTAAACTCCCCGTTAAAAGCGAACCTCCCCGAAAATATAAACATAACGCGCCACCGTGAGGACGAAGTATTCACGGTATTCCGCGCCTTTTACAAGAAAAATTTCTCCGCGCCCGAGGCGAAATATACCAATAAAGTGTATATGAAACACCTGGGCGAGCCTGGAATATCATGGGCTATCCAAGATGGCGAAGAGGTGGACGTGCTGATAGGAAGAGTGGGCAAGATGTCCCGCCCCACCCTGGAAAACGCCTTGAAACATATGAAGGATGAAAATCCCACCATAGGCGATGAAATAGTGACCGGCGGCGGCATATATACCATCCCCGTACGATTCCCCGCACCCCGCATGGTTGCGGACGGCTACGCGCTGATAGGCGACTGCGCATACATGACCATCCCCATGCTGGGGAGCGGCATCGCCTCCTCCTTGCGGGCGGCGAATATGCTGAGCGATGTGATTTTGAACGCTGTTAGGGCGGGTGCCGATGAAAAAAAGGCGACATCTCTGTCCAACCTGTGGAACTATCAAACGCTCTTTTTCAACAAGTACGCCGACCATTGCGGAGTGGATGTGATGAAGCGCGGAGTGCTCGGACTTAAAGATTCCACTCTCTCCCTCATACTCGCATCCAAGGTGCTAAACAACAAGCAGATATGCGACCTGGCAAAGGGCAGGCTCCTGCGCCCTACCTTTGGCGAGATGGTCAAGATGGCGGCAGGCGCGGGCATACGCGCACTTTCACTGCTTCCCATGGCATTTATCATGAAGCGCGCGCAGAAGGCGGCAAAACTGGCGGCAAGTATACCGCAAAAATATGAAGAAGAAAGCGCGGCAAGATGGGCGCGGAAGTTGGAAAAAATGGTGACGGGCGAATAAAATGACATTTAATGACGTATACGATTATTTGGATAAACGCGGATATGGGGATAGGGTGATGAGCTTTTCCGTATCCTCCGCCACGGTGGAGTTGGCAGCCGGCGCCGTGGGCTGTGAACCCGCGCGCATAGCCAAGACATTGTCCTTTATCACCGAAGAGGGAGCTATACTTATCGTGACCGCAGGCGATATGAAGGTGGATAATCGCAAGTTCAAAGACGTCTTCAAGCAAAAGGCACGCATGATCCCCTTCGAGCGCGTGGAAGAGTTAACCGGCTTTAAGCCGGGCGGCGTATGCCCCTTCCTCGCAAAAGAGGGAGTAAAGGTATATTTGGACGCCTCACTATCCCGTTTTGACGTCGTCTATCCTGCCGCCGGCAGCAGCAACAGCGCGGTGAAACTTACGGTGAATGAGCTGTCCTTACTGTGCTCTTCTTGCGGCACGGTAGACGTAACTCGCCCGATTGAATACTCCTAGGGCGGCTATAAAGTATGTGAGGGAAAATTATGAAGGTTTTGATTAAAAATAAGTATATCTCGTGGAGAGGATCTTCCTATGTGACGGACGATGCCGGCAATCAGATCTTTCTTGTAAAGGGAAAGCTGTTTAGTATGCGCAGGAAAAAGTTTATCTATGATATGGACGGAAACTTGCTCTATCGCGTGCAGAACAAGTTCTTCAACTGGTTTGTGCACTACGCCTATGTATTCGATGCCGACGGCGAAAAGATATGCGCGGTGAAGGACAGGTGGTTCAACATCAACAAGGAATATTTTATCCTGGGCACGAAAGACTCCTACAAGATAGACGGCAGATTCGCTTCCAGAGATTCCCGAATAGTGCGCAACGGGGAGATAATCGCCTTTATACACCGCGACTTTAACATACTCCGCGACAGCTTTCAAATGGAGGCTCCCGTCGAGGAAATCCCATTCCTATCCGCCCTAGTAATAGCCATAGACAATATCTCGGACAATAAAAGCGATTAGAGGCTGACGTACCCGTCTTGCCTGAGCCGCTCCATACACTCGTTACAGATGAGGCAGTCCTTGGCGGCGCGGTGCGCACCCTCCACGGATATGCCGTAGTATCCCGCCACCGTAACCTGTTTGTGATTGGGCAGGGCGGGCAGATATTTGCGCGTAAATCGCAGTACGTCCACATAGTCGTTGCTCAACGGAATACCGAAATGCGCCATGAAATTGTCATAGAGAAAATTTATGTCGAAATTCACATTATAGCCCACTATAACGTCCTCGCCCACGAATCCGCGAAACGCAGTTAAAGCCTGCTCTATCTCCATCCCCGTTTGCGCCATCTCCTCGGTGATTCCCGTCAAGTTTGTGATAAACCACGATATGCGCCCCTTTGGTCTTACCAGTGTGGAAAATTCGTTTACAGCCACCCTAGCACGATACTTTATTGCCGAAATCTCTATTATCTCGCTCCCCGATGAGGAAAGCCCCGTAGTTTCTATATCCACTACGGTATAGTCTTCGGGCGCATAGCTGAGCATTTTACCTTTTTTATCTCTGCTATTCATGCCTATATTATAGCAGATAAATGCGGCAATGTTGTCATATTAAAAAATTTTTTCGCATCACGTCAACAAAAAAATCAGCTCCGCGGCGGCAAGTATTTTCGCCGCCCTACACAATATCGCGAATATCCCTTTCTTGACACATTCGCATATATAAGCTACAATGTGGAGGTGTTACAAATGAAAAAACATATCTCAATAGCATTTGGATACGCAATAGCTGCAATGGCGTGCGGCGTTTTTTACCGCGAATTTACAAAAGCATATGACTTTACGGGCGTGACCGCCCTAGGCAAGGTGCACACCCACCTATTCATGCCGGGCATGGTGGTATTCTTGCTCATAGCTCTTTTTGACGCAAAGCTGGAACTCAAAAATAGCAAGCTTTACTTGCCCTTTCTCACCGTCTATAATAACGGCGTTATTGCAGCAAGCGTAATGATGCCGGCGCGCGGCATAACACAGGTGATCGGTACTACTCTTTCCGGCGGCGCGGACGCCGCCATATCGGGTATGTCCGGCGTTGCACACGCAATGACGGCGGTGGGACTTGTGCTACTCTTTATAATGCTGATAAAGTGCGCGGGTGAAAAGCGCGGGATTCAATCCGAAGAAAGTTCCGCTCAACCTTCGGAATAATAATCTCGTTAT
>CALWRK010000030.1 GCA_944383935.1 uncultured Clostridia bacterium | reverse complement strand
AGTGGTGGGCTAAAGTGGACTCGAACCACCGACCTCACGCTTATCAGGCGTGTGCTCTAACCAGCTGAGCTATTAGCCCCTAATGGTGGAGAATAGGAGATTCGAACTCCTGACCCCCTGCTTGCAAGGCAGGTGCTCTACCAACTGAGCTAATTCCCCAAAGCGTTTTTTAATGTTCGTGCCGCAACCGCGCGGCGAGATGCCGCTCTTATCGGTGACAGCCTTAATATAGTACCATTATTGAAATGGTTTGTCAAACATATTACGCAGGAAATTTTATAAAATTTACAGCAATTTTTTCTTCTTTACCACGAGGTAGACCCCCAATACCAGCACCACGGAGAGGGCTATCGCAAAGATAAAGCCCCACACCTTTTGCCCGCCGGGAAGCCAGGTATTCATGCCGAAGAAGGACGCCACCAGAGTGGGAATAGACATCATCAGCGTAATTATCGCCAACGCTTTCATGATGGAGTTTTGATTGTTGGAGATAACCGAGGCATATGCATCCATCGTGCCGGAGAGTATGTCGCGGTATATGGTGCACATCTCTATTGCCTGTTTTGTTTCCACCGCCACGTCCTCCAAAAGTTCCTGCTCTTCTTCGTACGCTATCAAAAAGCGGTTGTTCTTTATGGAGAGTAGGCGGGTGATGACGGAGTCGTTGCCGCTTAAAGAGGTGGCGAAATATACCAGGGAATTCTCCAAATCCAGCATTTGGATAAGCTCCTTGTTTTTTGTGGATTTGTGCAGCTCGTTCTGGATTCTGCCGCTGGCTTTATCTATCTGTTTGAGGTAGCTCAAAAAGCGGGCGGCAATGTTATACAGCATTTGATAGAGAAAGCGCGTTTTCAAATCGGTACGGAAATTCTTCACCTTACCGCGCACGAAATCCCTTAAAGCGGTGCTCTCACGCAGAGATACTGTGACTATCACGTTCTGTTTGATAAAGGTGCCCATAGGTATGGTGTAGTAAGAATAGTAGTCGTCCTCTTCGTCTATCACCGGCATATCCACCAGGACCATGAGGTGGTCGTCTTCCTGTTCTATACGCGACCTCTCTTCATCGTCCAAAGGCGCTTTGAGCATATCGTCTTCTATTCCCGTGAGGGAGGAAACGAACGCCACCTCCTTATCGCTGGGATTTACCAAGTTTATCCAGCAATCTTTAATGGCAAAGCCCTCCTGCTCGTATACTTCGGGCAGGATTGCGGAAAGTTTGCCATCAAGCTCACTTTTGAATATCTCTATCATGATGCACCCCCTGTGCGGCGTAAAACCGCGGTTTTTCACTTTTCCCTCTGCGTAAAGCCGAAGTGGCTTGGGGTCCGCCGTTTAGAGAAATACGGCAGTACGAAAAGGAGCAAAGGAAAATCCTTTGCCCTTTAATAATACCACCTGAAAAAAAGTTACGCAACCGTTATGCGCAATATTTTTTTACTCTTTCTCTCAAAGCTGTGAGTCTGAGTTTTTCCGCGCCGCAGTAAAGGTTGGACTCCAACATCCCGTCTATGCCGCCCAACACCACCGCCGCCATCTGCTTTCCCACGCCGGCGGATAAGATATCGTCCACCTGTTTGAACAGCTTGTCCAGCTCCGACTTTTCCACATATGCGGGATTTTCCGCTATGGCGGCTTGGACGCTCACCGGCACGGGAGCGGTAGCTAGCAGCAGCCTTTCCGCCGCCTTTTCGCCCGCCCTTTTACCCATACAAGATAAAAGCGCATTTGCGCAGATATACGCCGCGGCGCACGCCGCCCATACCGCCGCAATACCTATGCCGGCGACAGCCACTCCCTCCGCAGGATAGCCGCACAAGGCAAACAGGCACGCTGTGAGCAAAATGTCCGCTAGCGCCAGTGTGAAGAAACTCCCCTTTATGCCGCCGCTTTCCGCCACATAGGGCGCCGCCGCTCTGCCCGCCGCCGTCACACCTTCCGATCGCAGATTGAAGAGGAAAGTATTATAGGCGAGTCTGCCGCACGGTTTCAATACTTTTTTGGCGTAACGCAGTGCGTTGGACTGAGTTACCCTGCCCTCCTTTTTCTCAAACGCCTTGCTTCGCCCGATAAAGGCGCGGCAAGGATTTTTTCGCAACAGGATATATACCGCAGTCGAAATAAGCGCGATCGCCGTGCATACTGCCGCAGCGATGATGTCGAGATTTTCTAAAGTCGATTTTTGTGCAATGGATAAGATAAAATTCCGCATAGTTACACTCCTTTTTTATGTACCATGCGGATTCGCCCGGGTCAAAGAAAGACGAGTTCGTCCCTGCCCAAAATATAGAGTATCTTTTTATCCGGTTTTATGCCCGCACACTCCTCCATAGCCAGCGCATACAGTTCCAGCTGTTTGGCGTATCTGTGTTTCACCTCATCCGCCGCGCGGTTTGTATACTTGAAGTCCACCAAGATATTGTCTTCCCCCTCCGAACCGAATATCATCAGATCAAGCGCTCCCTGCACGAGTATCTTCTCGTCCGTTTCCGCATCTTTCAGCACCTGATCTGCGGGCAGATAGAGGGTGAAGCGCTTTTCCCTATCGTGACGCGAGCGGGCTGCAAGGCGAATGAGCGGAGAGTTCAGACAGCGGGCGATGACCTCCGCGTCCGCAAGTTCCGCCTCCGCATGAGTGAGTTTACCGGCGCGGATCATGTCCTGTATGGCGGCGCGCACTCCCTCCGGCGTGGTCACGGAAAAATCTATCTCCGAGAGCACGCGGTGATATGCCGTACCCACGGCGGCACTCTCCTCGCCGAACAGGGCTTGGGAGCTGCCGGAGGAATACTCGCCCGTATCCCGCTCCTTATTTATTGCCGACACGGAATATTTTATACCCGTGTGCGAGCTGCCTATGTAGCGGTAGGGTCTATCCATATATTCGCTGAGCCCCTTGAAGTCGCACTCTCGGAACTTGGGCACTTCGGCGGCATAGCCTTCTTCTTTCCCCTCCTCTTCTATGAGCACCTCATCTTCCATATACATTTCCTTTAATTCGGGGTCGGCGGCGAACGCTGTGGAGAGCAGAGAGAGGAATCCACCCGAGGAATTCACCTCCCCGAACTCCCAAGAGCAGGTGCCGGTTATATATAATAGGTTGCGCGCACGCGTGAGAGCCACATAAAGCAGCCTTATCATCTCCGCATTGCGGTTTATGTTTTGCAGCCTCATCATGAAGTTGTAAAACAGGGTATTGTCCTTGGTTCTGGTGAGTTTGTCTGCATATCTGGAAGCTATGCCGAACACCTTGTCAAAGAGCACGTTCTTTTCCCCAAGAGGCTTGGGACGGGAGCCGGAGTCTATGAGAAACACTACGGGAAATTCCAAGCCCTTGCTCGCGTGAACGGTGCAGGTATGCACGCAATTTTCACTTTCCGTAGCAACGCCCGTCTTTATCCCCGAATTTACCACGGATATGAAAGCGGCTAGACTGCGGTCGTATTGCTTTCCCGCCACCGAACCGACAAAGGCGTTGAGTTCGGCTAAAAATTTTCCGCCTCCTTCCGCCGATTGGACTATCGCGTCGTAGTCGGTATCGGAAATTATCCTCCTCATCAAGTCGGAAACGCTCATATATGCGGACATCGTGCGGTAGCCTTCCAACATATCGGTAAATTCGCGTACGCGCCTGCTCAACGCCCCTCTGCCCTGCGCGCACGCCTTTACGGACTGCCAAAGATAATCTCCGCCGCAGCGGCGTATCTTCACGCATTCGGAATAGTCAAAATTCCCGAACTGTATGAGCGCGGACGACAGAGGGATGTCCTGGCGGAAATTATCTATCACGCGCATGAGGTCCACGAATCTGTCGATGTAGATATTGCCGTCCTCGCGCATGAGTCCGGACGCATCCAGCGGTATGCCCAAGTCGCGAAGGGTTTCCAATATATCGGGTACGCCGCCCGTGGTGGTGCGCGCAAGCAGAGTAATGTCCCCGTAATCTATCGTCTTCATGCTGCCGTCCTTTAAGCGTATCTGCTTGTGTCCCACAAGCGCGTTTATGCGTTCGGCTATATATACGGCTTCCCTCCTTGTTTGAGGCGCGCGACGACGGGAGGCGTCCTCTTTCACGCTGTATCCCCTCCGGATATCAAAGGCGAGCACCTCTTTTTCCGGACGCTTGAATACGGCTACTTTCACCTCCCTGTTATCCTCCCCCTCCACTATGAACATCCCGTCCTTGGAGTAATCCATGTCGCAGGAAAGGCGGGTCATAAGACGGCTGAACACCTTGTTTGCAAAGTTGAGTATACCGGGCGCGGAACGGAAGTTGCGGTTGAGATTTATCGCCTCTCCGCCGTCTTTATCAATATACTTATCGTACTTGCCCAAAAATATCGAAGGGTCGGCGTGACGGAAGGCGTATATGCTCTGTTTTGCGTCCCCCACCATGAACAGGTTGTGCTTTTCCCCCGTGAGCGCCTGCAAGATCCTCTCCTGCACGGCGTTTATGTCCTGATATTCGTCCACGCACACATAGTCGTATCTCTCCGCTACGCTGCGCGCCAAATCCTTATCTTCCAGCAGCTTGCAGGCGTACTGTTCCAAGTCGTTGAAGTCCAGCTTGTTCTCCCTGCTCTTTTCCGCGGCAAACTTTTCCGCCATTGACAAGACCACATTGGTGAGCGTGAGCATCAGCTCGCGAGCGCTGTTCATGTGCTCCGCTTCCGCCTTGGCTCCCCCCTCGAAGAGGCGGGCGTAGTCCTTTAAGGCGGCATACTCCTTGCGCAGGGAGGCATACTGAGCTATAAGTCCCTGCGTATCCGCGTCCTTCTCCGCCTTGGTGCCGTTGAGAGAACGGACAAAGTCGAGTTTAAGCGCACTCGCACGATCGAAAGTGCGCGCTTGTATGCAGGTATCCAATATTCGACAGTCTGCTTTGAGGGCGGCGGCGTGGCGTACTAGCCCGAGGTCTTTCATTCTCTCGGCGAGTATCTCCGCCCTCTCCTTCAGATCCTCCGCCCCCTTCGTTATCAGGCGCAGATAGTATTTCACTCCCGCAGTTTGCTCTATGGGCTTGACGTACTCCGACATCCACTCCGCCTGCAATTTGGCAAGCCCGTCGTACTCCGCACACGCGCTCTCGTACAGGCCGACTGCGGTATCTCTGAGCGCGTTCTTTCCGCCCAAAAACTCGGACAGCTCGTACACGCTTTCGTCCGCTTCCCCCATGGTTTCGGAAAGACAGCGGTCGCGCAAACGCTCCGCCTCGTCTGCGTCCATCACGGTAAATCCGGGATCCAAACCGAGTACGTCAAAGTGTTCGCTTATGAGTTTTTTGCAATATCCGTGCAAAGTGCCTATGTCCGCAAAGGGCAGATCGTACAGCTGGTCGCGCACATACTCGGCGTTCCCGGGCGTGAGGGCGGCGAGCAGTTCCGCATTTATCTTCTCCCTCAGCTCTTCTCCCACGGCGTTGTTGAAGGTAAGCATGAGTATACGCCTGACGGGAACGGGAGGCAAGTCCATGCCCACCATTCTGCCCGTGACCAGGCGCACGACGTGCTCCACCACCACCGCCGTCTTGCCGCTGCCGGCAGAGGCGGACACCAACGTATTTCCGCTATGGCGCAGAATGGCGGCGCGCTGTTCTTCACTCCATCGGTTCCACTCCATTTTTTACCCTCATATACAGTTCTATGCCCGAGTATTTCTCCGACCTCACGTTCTCCCCTCTCTTTCCGCACACGTTGGCAAACTTGCAATTTTCGCACATATGCACGCTCAGCGGAGAGGGCTTTATAAAGCCTCCCGACATCTCTTTAAGCGTTTGAGAGATGAAAGAGAGCACATACACGCAATACGCGCTGAATCCCTCCTGCGTGAGAAAGGTGCCGTACTTGGTGGTTCCTATACTGTCTTTTTTATATTTGAAAGGATACAGCGAGCCCGTTTTGTGCGGATCGCACGCTTCCACCACATCTTGATCAGCCACGGTAAAGCCCACATAGTGATACCTGCCCACATCGGAGCCTATAACATAGTCGTTGCCCAGCGGCAGGTAATACACTCCCGCCGGTTTGAGCGAAGCGTCTGAATTCAAAAGGGCGATGAGATAGATAAACGTCTGTATTCTCTCCCCCTTTATCAAGTTGACGGGTGCAAACGCCAAGGTAGACGCCTTTTTAGACTTATAGTCCACGACTATCACATAATCTCCCCACCTGTCCACTCTGTCTATTACTCCGCGCAGCTTGGCTTTTTTTCTGCCAACTTGCACCTCCACCGCGGGCAGAGTTCCCTCTCCGAATCCGAAGCGCACCTCCGTTCCCGCAGGGCGAAAAGCGCTATCCTTCATGCTCGTACACAGCGAGTTCACTATGAATGCGGCGCGCTTTTTCAGCCTGTTCAGCTCGCTTGAAGAGATACCTTTTAAGAAGAGAAACTTTTCCGTTTCCAGCGCCTCGTCCACCACGCGCGAGGCAAACTCCCCCAACGCCGCCGCATCCAAGTCGTATCTGCCGCCGTCTGCGAAAAACTTTTCCAACACCTCGTGCATCAAAGTGCCCGTGTCGCGCACGTTGAGCGCCGCTTCCTCCCTCTCTTTCGCCTTTACGACATAGTCCATAAAGTAAAGGAATGGACAGGCGGCATATCTCTCCAAACCGCTGGCGGAGGCATATCCGCCGCCCAGCACCTCGCGCGTGAGCGTGCCTCCTTCATAGGGCATATCCCTGCCCTCTATGATGTTGTTCACATACTCCTCGCCGAAGTGCGAACACACATAGCTGTATAATGCGTTCATCTCCTCGTAATCGAGAATGCGCACATTGTCGCGCATAAGCCCGGAAAAGGTGATGAGCGCGCTGCGCGCGTTGCCCTTGCCGCCCAGATAGCGCGCAAGTTCCCCCCTGTCCGTAATGCGCTCTGGCGTTTCTCTTATGTATTTTATCTCTATGCCCAAGAGGGAGGATATCTCCCTGACGGCGGCGGACGGCTGCACTTTTTTGCCCGTCCTATCGCCCAGACAATAGCTGATGAACAACTTTTCCGTGGGTTTTACCAGCGTCATCAAAGCAGACAGCTTGTAGCTCAAACTGCGCTCCTTGGCGTTGGGATGCACCTCCGTACGGCACTCCTTCCACTCTGCCACATCCTTGTCCGTCAAAAGTCCGCTATCGGCGCTCTCCGCCGGGAGTTTCCCCATACTTGCGCCCACTACGAACATATACTTGCAGTTTTCATATCTGCTCTCTCCCACCTGTCCCACATATACACAGTCGAGGGAGAGGGGCACGGTGGAGATGTTTTTTGCGGTGATGGCGGAAAAGAGTACTTCAGAATACACTTGGGCGGAGATGACGTCCTCCCCGAACACCTCTTGCGCCGAATCTAAAATCCGGGATATGGCGGCGACGCTCTGTTCGTTTACCATGGCTTGGGCGGGGTCGCTCTCTCGCAGTCCCTCCGTCAGGGCGGTGTTGCGCTTTATAAAGTCGCAACCGTTGAAAAAGTCGGTGACGGCGCTTCTGAACTGTTCCGCCGTGCCCTCCGAAGCGAAAGGTTTAAGTGGACGGAGCATGGCGCATATGCGCGCGCGTACCCCCTCCGCCTCCTCCATATCTTCCAACTCCAACTTAAATGGCGAAGTGAACGCTCCCCTGTCCGCACCGCAGTGCAACACATAGTTTTCGAATGCATCCGCCTCTTCGAAGGTTATGCCCGTGAGCAGACACTTGGCAAATTCCAGCACGTCGCGGCGGTTGTAGCCGTACATCACGGCGGATATTCCGCTCATGAGCAATCGGGCGCCCGCCGTGGCGGCAAGGGGGGATTTTACGTCGAAATAGACGGGTATATCGAAGTCGGAGAACACCTTTTCAACCACTCCTCGATACTCCGCCCTGTCACAGCACACCACCGCCATATCGCGGTAGCGCATACCGCCGTCGTATACCGCCTTCTTTATCGTTCGCGCCACTCCCCGTATCTCGCTGTCCGCAAGCGGCGCGCACATCAAAGATACGCCGCCTTGCGAGGAAAAGGTCTCTCCCCCATAGCCGAACAGATTGTCGCCCAACACCGCAAAGTCCCCGGAAAGCTGCTTGAAGTCGCGTTCGCGCACCTGCACCCCCGCCTTCTGCGCCGCCGCCTTTATGCGGTTTATACAGCCTTGGGGATAGATTCTGCCGTTGCGCGCCGTCGTGCTCCCCGGCATACACAGTGTGAGGGAAAGACTGTTTTCCGCCAGCGCACACACTATCTCCTCCTCCACCGCGGTGAAGCCCGTAAAGTCGGAGATATAGACGTCGGCGTCCCTCCACTCCCCGCCGCGCACGAGGTCGGAAAGCAGTTCCAGCTTGGATTGATTGTCCTCCATGCCGCCAAGCGCCGCCATATATTCGCGATATAGGAGGACTATGTCCGCCGTCTTCGCTGCCGTCTTACCCTTCAAACTCTCCTGCGCACGTTCAAGCGCGGAACAGCTGACGCCGGAAGCCCGGATTTGCGAGAGTACCGCATACATCTCGCTGCAAAATCCCGCGCGTGAACAGGAGCGGGAAAAACAGGTGAGCCTTTCTTTATTCCTCTCTATCACCTTGCGCAACAGCATGACTTCGGACAGGGAATCAAGCGCTCCCGCGCCCGCCTTGGCAAGGGCGTTATCCGCAAGTCGGCTGAAACTGCCCACCTCTATATCAAACGTGCCTTTGAGGTCAAGCGCCTGCAAAACCGCCCTCTCGTAAGAAAGCGTGAAACGATCGGGCACTATCACCAAGTGGCGCGTACCGCGGCTGTACTTACTTTTCAAAGCGTCGGTTATCGGCGTGGATGTCAAGGTATCCGTCAAGATTATTTCAAGCATTACACTTATAATTTACCAAAGTTTCCCGTCAACGTCAATATTTATTCGGAATTTTGTTTTGCAAATTTGCTTTGCTATGTTATAATAAGCCTATGAAAAAGAAGATTTTACTCGTCTGCGCCATACTCTTGACGGCGGTTATAGCAGTGGTTGCTGCAGCTTGCGGCAACTCCACCCCCACGCAATCGGTGCTCTTCAACACCGCAAACGAGGTATGGGGCAAGGATGACGGCAGGGAAACCCTCACCTACGACGTGCTCAGAGAGGGCGAAGCAATAGGCACATACGTCACTACGGGCGAATGCGTGATAGGCGCGGAAGTTACCGTGGGCGAAGAAAAAGTCCAAAACGCCATGGGCACCTACTTCACCTCCAAGCTGGATGTGACGGAGGATTTGGACGGCGTGAGCACTCACACCGTGATGGAAACACAGTCCCTTTTGGACACCGGATTCCGCGTACAGCGCTCCTATCGCAAGACCACGACGGTGGCAGACGGAGTGACCCGCACCGCGGAGATAATAGGTTCTTATACCGACGACAACTATACCTACACATACAAAGTGGACGGTAAGGAAGTAAAGAAGGGGGAACTGTCCCACTCTGCGTTTGCTTCCTCCGCCTACCTGGACAACGACTTCATCTACCAGGTGGCTCGTCTGCTGACAAACACTTCCGGACTTACTTTCAACGTGCCCTACTATAACTACGACGCGGACGGCAACCTCTCCACCGTGACTTTGGAGAACGTTTCCGCCTCCGTAACCGCGACCAATGCGGAAGTAAAGGGACTGCGCGGCGACTTCGCCGACAGAGAAGGCAGGGTGTATTTGGGCACATACCTCACCGTGTCCCTCACCCGCGACTTCCCCGGAAGCGGCACTTCTTTCAGCTGCCGCGTGATAACTTCCTATACGGAAAGCGAAAAGAACACCTCTTTTCCATACGCGCTTCCCGCCTATATCAAAGAAGGCGATGTGGAATATGTGCTGACAGGCGAAGCCAGAGCGTAAAACGCAAGACAACTTCCGTTCTCCCCTCGGACCGCGAGGGGATTTTTTTATCCTCTTTTCCCTCATATTCCGCACGCACAAGAATATAATATGGTATGTATAAAATCTTTTTCAAAGGGAGCGAATACCTCACCGTAAACGGCGTTCCGAAACGCGAAGCGGAGTGCTCTTTCAACGAGGATATATATGTCTTGGCGGGCGGAGCTTATCCCTCTCTGCCTACCGCGGCGGTGCTGAAAGTGCGCAAAGGAAAGCTCCTCCCCTGCCCGGGAGTTACGATAACGTATTGGGGAAACGCGTGCGCGGAAGCGTATATCCGCGAGCGGGAGTATCTCCCTGTCCGTCCCGCCGCGGCGCGCGCCTTTTCCAACGTCATGTGCGGGGGAACGGAACATATAGCCACCTTGTTTTACTGCGGCGTGTACTACTTCACCATAGAAACGAGGGAAGAAACTTTCACCGCAGACATACCGCTTAAAGAAGTCGCCTCGCTGGAACTGCACGCGGAAGTTATGGAAAAGGGCGCCCTGCTTACACTGATATTCCGCGGAGAAAGGCAGTTTGTATACTCCCTTATCTACGACAAGGACTACTTTCCCGTGATGAAGTGCGTTACCGACGGCGCGACGGTGAATGGGACGCGCATACTCCTCACCGACATATTGCGCGATATGTGCCGACTTAGCGTGACCAGGGAATATTCCCTCTCCTCAGGTAAACCGAAACTGATCTCCCGTGCGTTTGCGTACAGAGAGGACATGATAGACTATCCTCCCGCCCTACTGCCCTATCTCTATGCGGAAAGCGCGATGCGAAGGGATGAGGATATGTGCAGGCGCATTTCGCGCGCGGACTTTTACAACACCTTTTCCGGCTGCGCGTGTATAGCCGCGCCGCCGCATATGCAACTTGAAAAAAATCAAACGGCGCTGCTCCGCCCCTGTGAGGGGGGATACAGCGCCGAAGTGTACGCCTTTAAGACGGGCGCGATGATAGAAGATATATCGCGCGTGAAGATCTGAACTATTGCAGACGTTCGTCCGTGACGGAGAGTGCGACCTTTGCCGATATACCCTGATAGAGTTTTAACTCTATCTCGTATCTGCCTATGAGCTTTATCGCCTCTTTCGTCACAATCTTCTTCTTGTCCACGTTGTAGCCCATCCCTGCCAAAGCGTCGCTTATCTCCTTGGATGTGACCGCGCCGAACAGCTTACCGTTCTCTCCGCACTTAACCGTTACCGTGACCACCTTTCCCTCCAACTCCTGCGCCATGGCTTTGGCGGCGGCTATCTCCTTTTGCCTGTCCGCTTCCTCCTTTTGCTTGCGCTGGCGATATTCGTTGATCACCTTGGGCGTAGCCTCTACGGCAAGCCCTTTTTTGATGAGAAAGTTGCGCCCGAAGCCGTCGTTCACCTCTATTATCTCATCCTTTTTACCCTGAGCCTTCACGTCCTGTAAAAGTAATACTTTCATAACTCCTCCCTGATATTCAAAAACTTTTTAATGCGCCTGACCGCCTCTTCCAACTCTTCCAGAGAATAGGCGTAAGATACGCGGATATGATTTTCTCCGCCGCTGCCGAACGCAGAACCGGGCACCACCGCCACCTTTTCCGCTTTGAGCAAGGCGTTGGCGAATTCCTCCCCGTTCATGCCCGTGGACGCCACGGAGGGGAAGAGGTAGAACGCCCCTTTGGCTTCGAAGCAGTTGAGTCCCATGCCGTTAAATTCGTGCAGCAGATAGCGCCTGCGGCAGTCGTATTCCGTGCGCATCTCCTCCACCGCCTCATATCTGCTCTCCTTGCCCGTTTCAAGGGCGGAGAGTGCGGCGTACTGCGCCATGGTGGGCGCGCACATGATGGTGTATTGATGCACTTTCAATATCTGATCGAGTATGTCGCGCGGCGCGCAGGCGTAACCTATGCGCCAGCCCGTCATGGCAAAGGCTTTGCTAAACCCGTTGAGCAGCACCGTGCGCTCGCGCATATCCTCCAAAGACGCTATGGAAACGTGTTTTGCGTCATATGTAAGTTCGGAATATATCTCGTCGGATATGACCAACAGGTCGTGGTCGATTATGCTGCCGCGTATGTCCTCCAACTGCGCACGCGTCATTATGGCGCCCGTGGGGTTGTTCGGATAGGGCAGGATTATGGCTTTGGTCTTGGGAGTGATCGCCTTTTCTATCATCTCCTTGGTCACCACAAAACCGTTATTTTCATTGCACTCCACGCCTACGGGCACGCCGCCCGCCATGGATACGCACGGGGCGTAGGACACATAGCTGGGCATGGGTACCAGCACCTCGTCGCCCGGATCGCATATGGCGCGCAGGGTGATGTCTATCGCCTCGCTCGCGCCCACCGTGACTACTATCTCCTCCTTGTCGTAGTGCACCTTGTAGCGTGAAGAGAGGTAGCGGGATATGGCTTCGCGCAATTTGGGCATACCCTTATTGGAAGTGTAGTGGGTAAATCCCTTTTGAATGCTGCGTATGCCCGCCTCGCTTATCTCCCACGGCGTGCCGAAATCAGGCTCTCCCACGCCCAGGGAAATGGCGTCCTTCATCTCACTGACGATGTCGAAGAATTTGCGTATACCGCTGGGGGCTATGCTTCTTATCTTCTTGCTTACGAAATCCCTCATGGCTGCACCGGCAGTCTGCCGCCCCCGGTCTTTGTGGTAACCACGCCCTCTACCTTATACTTTTTGAGTATAAAGTGCGTGGCGGTGGACAGCACGCTCTCTATGGCGGACAGCTTTTCCGAAACAAATAGGGATACGCTGCGCAAAGACTTGCCCTCTATAAACACCGCCAAATCGAAATCTCCGCTGATGAGATAAACGCTCTTGACCTCGGGATAGCGGCATATCTCCTCTGCTATCGCGTCAAAACCTTTGGATTTTTGCGGCGTAACTTTCACCTCTATCATGGCGTGTACGCTGTCCCTGTCCAACATCTCGTCGTTCAATATGGCGCTGTATTTGACAATGGCTCCCGACTTTTCCAACTTGGCTATGCGGGCTTTTACCTCTTCTTCGCTCTCCCCCAATATCGCGGCAAGCTGCTTGGGCGTGCGGCGGCAGTCCTGGGTGAGCAAGCTGAGCAATTCTTTGTTCTTGTCCATAATATCACCTCTCATTTTATTTATTATATCCTATTTAACGCGCTATGGCAAGAGGTAATTTACATAATTTTTTGCCGATTACAGATACTGTTATCAATAAATCATAAAGGAGAAGAGTATGAATCAGCTGCAATGTTTTTGCGCAAACTGCGAACATAACCACGCCTGTCGCTGCGGCGCCGGCATTATAAATATGGATAAAAACGGCGTATGCCGCACCAGACAAAAGCGCGGACTGGGTATGCTGGGACAAAAATTCGAAGCCGCCCAAGACTTCGCCCTCGCCTCCGATGAAAAGACGCTCGTCCAATGCGACTGCACCCAATGCGTCTATAATAAATCCCGCCTGTGTTGCTGCAGCGCCATCACCGTAAAAGACGGAGTGATGAAAACGAGATGTGTGACAAGGATGGAATGATTTTTCGGAAGTTCGTAACTATGTCGTAAGTCGAAGTATCGTTACTTCCGAAAAGTGGCCCTCAAACCGCAAAGCGACGAGAGGGCGCGTGGAGATTTGCC
>CALWRK010000029.1 GCA_944383935.1 uncultured Clostridia bacterium | reverse complement strand
ACCAAGGCGGGCGTGGAGTATATTGTGGCTGGAGATCCCGCAAACGTCACCGCAACCGAGGGCAAAGTTACGCTCATATACGGCGCGGACGGTTCCGCAGTTATGCCGCTTGTAAAGACGGGCAAAGCCTCTTACGGCATTATAGGAGAACCCGCCGTTTCCACGGGCGCGAAGAATAACGGACTTGTGGAAAAAGCCAGCTTGCAGGAACTTTGGAACGAAGCCAACGGCACCACGGGCGGATATTCCCAGGCGGTGCTCATAATGAAGTCTTCTTTGGCGGAAGATACCGCTTTCGTGAACGCGCTTTTGGATAGACTGTCCGAGGACGTTGCCGCCATGACCAAGGATAACGAGGGCGCGCAAGCCGCCGCCGCCAACATCAAGGTCATATACGAGGGCACTTCCTTGCCTGCAAGCATCACTGCGGACATCATCAAAAGGAGCAGCGTGAACATCACTTCCGTGGCAACAGAGAGCGGACTTAAAGAGGTGATGGATATGCTCACCACCGTGGAGGGAGTGAACGCGAACTCCATAGGCGGAAAAGTGCCGGCTAGCGGCAGCGGATTTTACTTTGCGTAAATGAAAAAGGGCGGGGCGATCAAGGCAATAAGCCTGATATATCCGCTTATAACGGTGGGAGTGGTGTTCGCCGTGTGGGCGATCGCCGCCTATGCGGTGGATTTGCCCATCGTCCTGCCCACGATAGGCGCGACCTTTCGCGGCTTGGGCGGGCTGCTTTCCTCCGCACAATTTTATGCGGCGGTGGGCGGCACCTTGCTCAGGACGCTGATAGGCTTTGCTATCTCCCTCGCGCTAGCCCTGGCGCTCGCGCTCCCCGCGGCGTTTATAAAGCCTGTGGAAAGGCTGCTCTCTCCGCTTGTGATACTCTCCCGCGCCATGCCCACAATGTCTATAATTTTATTGTGTCTGCTGTGGGTGAGCAACCGCATTCTTCCCGTGGTGGTGAGCGTGTTTATCGTGTTTCCGGTGCTGTATACCACCATATTGAACGCCGTGCAGGGCGTGGATGAACAGTTAAAGCAGATGAGCGCGGTCTACAACGTCCCGGCGGGGCGCAGGGTAGCAAAACTCTATATCCCGCAATCCATGCCCGCCATACTCTCCGGCGTGCAGTCCACGCTGGGGCTTATGGTAAAACTCATCATCGCCGCCGAGGTGATGTCCAACACCGCGCGCAGCATAGGGCAGGCGATGAACTTGGCGCAGATGTATTTGGAAACGGATATTCTGCTCGCCTATACGCTGGTGGCAATCGTCCTTTCCGCCATCTTGGAAGGGATCGTCAGGCTCATCAGAAAGTACGCATTAAGGTGGAGCCATGCCCAAGATAATTGACTTATGTGTGAATTATAAGGATAAGGTAGTGTTCAAGAACTTCAATTTGGAGCTTCCTGAGCACACCACGCTTTGCATAATGGGCAAGTCCGGATGCGGCAAATCCACCCTTTTGAATGCGGCGGCAAACCTTCTTCCTCACGGCGGACAAGTGGAGGGATTCGGCACTTGCGGCTATGTGTTTCAACAAAGCCGCCTTATTCCGTCCATGACCGTTTTGGGTAATGTGGAGTACGTCCTTCAAGGGGAGAAATCCGACGTAAGGCGTAGGGCGGAGAGGGCGCTTGAAGATATGGGCATAGCCCATTTGGCATACAAATATCCCAACCGCATAAGCGGCGGAGAGGCGGGGAGAGTATCCCTCGCCCGTGCCCTGGCATACGGCGCGCAGACGCTTTTGCTCGACGAGCCGTTCCGCGCCTTGGATATAGGCATAAAGCGCGGAATCATCCATAACCTTGTGGACGCAGGGATGTATGGCGCGACCGTGCTTTTCGTCACCCACGATGTGGAAGAAGCGCTCATGTGCGCAGACAGGGTGATAGTTTTGGGCGGCAGTCCCTGCGATATCATGCTGGACATTCCGCTGCCTTCTCCGCGAAACGAGCGCGGCGTGGACGAGCCGCAGATAAACGCCGCCAGGAAGAGGATTATAGAGGCGCTGTCTGAATAGCTTTTTGATACAAAATTTTCAAAATATCTTGTTCTGAATTTTTCGCTATGGTATAATATATTTCAGATAGGTTATCGGAGGAAAATTATGGAAGACAAGGATACTTCTTTGTACGATTATTCGCGCATACCCCTAAAACACGCAGACATAGTAAATCAGATGACACTTGAAGAAAAAGCCTCGCTTTGTTCGGGCAAGGATATGTGGCATTTTAAGGGCGTGGAGCGCTTGAATATCCCCGAAGTCATGGTCACGGACGGACCCCACGGCTTGCGCAAACAGGAGGAATCGCAGCTCATGCTCAACCAATCGGTAAAGGCGACCTGCTTTCCTGCGGCGGTGACCACCGCTTGTTCATGGGACGAAGAACTGCTGGAAGAGATGGGCAAGACGCTGGGCGATGAGGCGCAGTGTGAGGGGGTGCGGGTGGTCTTGGGCCCCGGAGTGAACATAAAGAGGAATCCGCTGTGCGGCAGGAACTTCGAATACTTTTCCGAAGATCCCTACCTCGCCGGCAAGATGGCGGCGGCGATGGTGCGCGGCATACAGGAAAACGGCACGGGCGCGTGCTTGAAGCACTACTGCGCCAACAATCAGGAATATTACCGCATGAGCATAAGCGCGGAGTTGGACGAGCGCAGTCTGCGCGAGATATATCTCACTCCCTTTGAAATAGCGGTAAAGGAGGGAAAGGCGCGTACGGTGATGTGCGCGTATAACAAGCTGAACGGAGTCTACGGCAGCGAAAATCCGCTCACGCTCAACGAAATTTTGCGCGGCGAGTGGCATTTTGACGGGCTCACCATGACCGACTGGGGCGCCACCTGCGACAGGGTGAAGGGCGCGCCTGCGGGTCTGGACGTGGAGATGCCTTCCAGCGGCGGCATGAACGACAAAAAATTGGTGAAAGCCGTACAGGCGGGCGAGCTGGACGAACGCGTGCTGGACGTGATAGCGGATAGGGTAGTAGACTTAGCGCTCACCTCTCCCGGCAAGAAGATAGGAGGCTATGACATAGAAGCGCACGACAAGGTGGCGCGCAGAGTGGCGAGCGCCGGCGCGGTGCTCCTCAAAAACGACGGAATGCTGCCGTTGGACGAGGAGGAAAAGGTGCTCTACATCGGGAATATGACGGTAAAGCCGCGCTATCAGGGCGCGGGATCATCCTTTATAAACGCGCATAAAGTCACCTCTGTCGCGGACGCCTTGGAAGAGAGGAAACTGCGCTTTGCCTACGAACCCGGCTATGACTTGGAAGGCAGGGAAAAGCGGGAAAAATTGCTGGAACAGGCGTGTGAATTGGCGGCAAAGTACAAAAATATCGTGATAATGGCGGGGCTTCCTCCCAAGTATGAGGCGGAGGGCTTCGACAGGGAGAATATGCGTCTGCCCGACGAGCAAAACGAACTTATACGGCGCGTTTGCGAGGTAAATCCCAACGTGACGGTGGTCCTTTCCGGCGGCGGCGCCATGGAGATGCCGTGGATAGACAAGGTGCGCGCGGTGCTCTTTACGGGACTTTCCGGTCAGGCGAGCGGCGCTGCGGCGGTGGATTTATTGTACGGCTATGAAAATCCCTCCGGCAAGCTGGCGGAAACCTTCCCGGTAAGTTACGGGGACGTGCCTTCAAGCAAGTACTTCCCCGGCAAGCGCTATCTCACCGAATATCGCGAGGGAATATATGTCGGCTACCGCTATTACGCCACGGCGGGCGTGCCCGTACTCTTCCCCTTCGGACACGGACTTTCTTATACTTCATTTGAATATACAGACCTCGTAATCTCTTCTTCCTCCATAAAGGAGGGGGAGGAGGTTGACGTAACCTTCACCGTCACAAATGTGGGAAAGAGGGACGGCGCGGAAGTGGCGCAGATATATGTGAGCTGCCCTGACAGTGATATTTACAAGCCGTCATTGCAGTTGAAGGGCTTCAAAAAGATATATCTCATGGTGGGTGAGAGTAAGCGCGTCAGCCTGACCTTATCCGCGCGCGCCTTCCAAAGCTGGAACACGGCTGAGCACGAATGGGCGGCGGAGAAGGGCGAATACGTCGTAAAAGTCGCCTCTTCCAGTGCCGATATCCGGCTGTCCGAACGCATATCCGTCACGCCGGTAAGAGAGCGCAGACAGACAGCGATTAAGGGCTGGTATGCCCATCCCTCTCCCGCGCAAATATCCGATGAAGAGTTCTCCCGACTGCTTGGCAGACCCCTCTCTAGGGAAAAGTCGCTCCCGGAAAAGGGCAGCTTTACCGCAGACGATAGTTTCAACGATATGGCGTCGCAAAGCCGCCTGGCACGCTTTATAATAAGGATATCGCGCCGCATAATCTGTATGCAGATGCACGCTCCCAAGGACGACCCCAACTGCATGATGATGCACGAAGTCATGGTCACCTCCCCCATCAGAAGCCTCTCTTTCTCCTCACAAGGTATGTTCAACGAGCGCATGGCGGAGGGATTGCTCACCATGCTAAACGGCAAGTTTTTCAAGGGTATGTGGCAAATTTTGAAGAATATAGGTAAAAAATAACCTTACCCTCGTCAAAGTGAGGCGGCAAAAACGATCTCGCCGCATAAAGAACGGGAAAATGAGGGGTTGGAAGCCGCTTTGCCGCATAATCGGAAGCGATAAACGAGGCGTCGAAAAGACACCTCGTTTTTATATTCGCGGCGCACGGTTGTTTTGCGTCGAGCGCGGTAGCGTGTTCTGGTTGGAAGAATTTGCCTGTCAGCGTATTCTTTCCACGATTTTTCTCCCCGCAGCGTCGTGTCCCGTCAAGATGATCGCCTTTATTCCTCCGGATAAGACGGTGGTGGAAACAGTTTGAATGACGCTTGCGCGATAGCGGATATTTGCGCGTATGGAAAGTCCGCAAGAACCGTCCGCTTCGCGGGGCGTGTTTATGACCGTCACGGGGATGCCGCGGCGGGCGAAAACAGACTGCGCCTGTATGGCGAACGATCGGGAAGAAAATGCCACTATTATATATTCCATCGTATATCACTCCTCGGCTTATGTATATACGCGCCCGGAGTTCCTCTTTTTCAATTAAAGATATGTATGTAAAAGTGGCATATCGCCGCTTTCCTTACATACATTATATTATCAACGGGAAAATTGTGTTACGGGGGAATATGATATATCTGGACAATGCGGCAACGGGAAGATTCAAGCCCAAGAGCGTGTATGAAGCCATGATGAACGAGCTTTCTCTTTCGGCAAACCCGGGGAGGGGCGGTCATGCCGCTTCGCTCAGGGCGGCTGCGGAAGTGGAGAGAGCCAGACAGTGCGTAAAAGAGGTGTTCAATGCTCCTTCCGCGCAGGTGATCTTCACTTCGAATTGTACGCAAGCGTTAAATTTTGCAATATTAGGGTGGATGAGAAAGTATAAGGGGGAGAGAAGTAAGGTGATATGTACCGCCTACGACCACAACTCCGTTTTGCGTCCGCTTTATGCGCTTCAAGGCGAACAGGATATGCAGATGAAGGTGATATATCCTTCAAAAAACGGGGAGATAGACGTAAGGGAGATTGCCGAAAATATAGACGATACCACACGCCTGGTGATAGCCACGCACATCTCCAACGTCACGGGGAAGATGACGGATATAGGGGCGATCGGCAGGCTTTGCAGGCAAAAAGGAGTGGCTTTTTTGGCAGATTGCGCCCAATCTGCCGGACATCTGAAAATAGATATGCAGGCGGCGAACATGACTTTTTTATGCACCGCAGGGCATAAAGGGCTGCACGGACCGCAGGGGAGCGGGATACTTATTATAAAAGAGGGGGAGAGCGTGCTGCCTACGCTATGCGGCGGTACAGGGACAGATAGCACGAGTTTGGCTCAACCTCTGTCACTTCCTGAGGAGCTGGAATCGGGCACTTTGAATACTCCGGCGATAGCGGGACTTAGGGCGGGTATGGAGTGGACTTTGACGCACCTTTTGGAGATAAACGACAGGATAAAGGCGTTTAATGCGATACTTGCAAGCAGGCTGGAAAAGCAAGAGAGGGTGCGCGTCTACTCTCCCCAAGAGAGTGTACTCTTCACCTTTTCGATAGAGGGGCTGACCTCCGTGGACATTGCGGATATGCTGGATGAAAGAGAGATATTCGTACGAGCGGGGCTGCATTGCGCGCCGCTTGCCCATAAGGCGCTGGGCAGCGAAGAGGGCGGATTGGTGCGTATTTCCCCCGGAGTGAGCAACACGCCGCGCCAAGCATATGCGGTCGCAAGCGCCATAGAAGATATATGTGCGGGAAAATAAAATAGGGCAGAGAAGATAAGCGCGATACTTTGTTCTGCACACGGACGGCAATATGCGCAAGGCAGTACGGTAAAGACGGCTAAATGCCCGCTATGATAAGGAAATTTTCCGAGTTTGCGCTTGCGCGACTATATATCGAGGCGGCGCGAGATATAGGTTTGGCGGCGGTAAAATTATTTTATGCGGCGAGGCGATTTGCAATAGGTCTTGCCGCAAGGCGAAATAGTGGGAGGGAGTTATGAAAAAACCGGAATTCTCATCTTCTAAAAAGGCGGAGTTTACCCGTTTAAGCGGAGGAGAAAACGCGGGCAGCGAAGGAAATTCGCAGAATAAGGGCGGCGGCGAAAGCATAGAAGACGCCATGAAGAGGTATTCGGGCATGAGCGAGAGTCAGTTGGTGACGGAGATGCTCGCCCGCGCGGCGGAGGGCAGGGAGAAGGGCACGCTCACGGACGGGGATTTGGACGACTTTTACGCAAAGGCGGCGCCCATGTTGTCCAACGCGCAGAGGGAAAAGCTGAAAGGGCTGGTGGACAGCCTCAAACAGGGGAAGTAGGAATGGACGCAAAGGACATCTTGAAATTCATGCAGGGCGGTGGAGATATGTCCTCTCTCTTGGGTGCGATGGGCGGAAACATGGCGGCGCTCGCTCCGCTCATGCGCGGTATGAACGCCAAAAAGAGGGACGAGGGCGCCGCAGACGCGATAAGGAGTGGGGAAGCGGAGGATATGACGGAGTATATCTATCCTCCCGACTTGCCTAAGGAGTGAAAATCGAGCGACTGCGCGTGTGAAAATTCGCTTTATCTTTTCGCTTTTGCTTTACACGGCTGCGCGCATATGATATAATATTCGCAATATAATATTATATTTTAAGGAGTACTTGTCAATATTATGGCGCTTTGTGCGGTGCTTATAGCAATATGCGTGATACTTTCGGCGTTCTTTTCCGCGTCCGAATCCGCGCTGGCTTCCATCAATCACGTCAGGCTGAAAAATATGGCGGGGGAGGGCGACAAACGCGCCCGCCGCGCACTCTGGTTTGAAGAGCACATAGACAGCATGGTCACCACCATTTTGATAGGAAACACGCTTGTAAACGTGGCGGCAGCCACCATCTCCGTGTTCTTTTGGCTGGAAGCGGTGAAATTGAATTGGGGCGTCACCGGCGTAATCTCCGCTGCCGCGATGTTCTCTATCGTCATACTGCTGGGGGAGGTCGCTCCCAAACTGTTGGGCAAGAAGCGCCCGGAGAAATTCGCGATGATCTTCGCGCCCGTGCTCAGATTTTTCTACTACATATTTTATCCGCTGAATATGCTCATGAAGCTGATAAAGAAAGCGGTGGACAAGCTGTTCAAGGAAAAGCAGGAGCAGGTTATAACGGACGACGAGCTCATAAATATAGTGGACGAAGCTCAGACGGAGGGCGGTTTGGACGAATACGAAAGCAAGCTCATCCGTTCGGCAATAGAGTTCGACGACCTCACCGTAGTGGACATCCTCACTCCCCGCGTGGAGGTGGAGGCGGTGGAACAGGGCACTCCCATGGAGGAGGTGCTGGGGGTGTACCGCGAAACGGGATACACCCGTTTACCCGTCTATAAGGAAACGATAGACAACGTGGTGGGCGTGATAAACGAAAAGGACTTTTTGAATATATATCTGGACGGGGCGTCCTCGTTCGATCCCATAATAACGCCTGTCGTGTGCGCCACTCCCAGGATGAAGATATCCGTGCTTTTGAGGCGGCTGCAAAAGGAAAAATCCCACTTGGCGGTGGTGGTGGACGAATTCGGAGGCACCATGGGCGTGGTGACGATGGAGGACATCATCGAAGAGCTGGTGGGAGAGATTTGGGACGAACATGACGAAGTCGTGGAGAATTTCGCCAAGCTGGAAGAGGGCAAATACGAGGTGCAGGGAGAAGTCACATTGACGGATTTCTTCCAGTTTTTCGGCATAAAAAAGGATGCGGCGGAGTATGATTCCGTTACGCTGAGCGGACTTATCGCGCAGCTGGCGGGCAAAGTGCCCGGCGTGGGGGAAGAGATAAAATTTGAAAATTTAACGCTCAAAGTGCTTTCGGTGGAGTACTACAAGGTTACTGCGGTGGAAGTCACGGTGGGCGCATCACAGCAAACAGAGGGCGAGAAGGCTCGCTCCAAGGAGGACTAAGGTGTACGATAAAGTATCAGCCGATATGCATTTTTGCGAAAGAGAGCAGGAAGTAATCAATTTTTGGAAAGAGCGCGACATCTTTGAAAAGAGCGTGAAAAAGAATGAAGGGCACGAGTCCTTCTCCTTCTACGACGGACCGCCTACGGCAAACGGAAAGCCGCACATAGGGCATATTCTTACCCGCGTAATGAAAGACATCATCCCTCGCTACAAGACCATGAAGGGGTATCATGTGCTCAGAAAGGCGGGCTGGGATACGCACGGACTGCCCGTGGAGCTGGAAGTGGAAAAACAGCTGGGCATGGACGGAAAGCAGGACATAGAAAAGTACGGCGTGGAGCCATTCATCAAAAAGTGCAAAGAGAGCGTGTGGAAATATAAGCACGAATGGGAGCGTATGTCCGAACGCGTGGGATATTGGGTGGATATGGACCATCCCTACATCACCTATGACGACAACTATATAGAGTCGGTGTGGTGGGCGCTCAAAACCATATTCGACAAGGGGCTTATTTATAAAGGTTTTAAGATAGTTCCCTACTGTCCCCGCTGCGGCACGGCGCTCAGTTCGCACGAGGTGGCGCAGGGCTATAAGGACGTAAAGGAGCGTTCTTGTATAGCCAAGTTCAAGCGCGTGGGCGCGGAGGGCTACTTCCTGGCGTGGACGACCACACCCTGGACGCTTCCTTCCAACGTGGCGTTGTGTATGAATCCCGACGAAGAATATGCGGAGATAAGGAGCGGGGGAGAGGTATATGTGCTGGCAAAGGCGCTTGTCCCCACGCACTTTGAAGAGTATGAAATCTTATCCGTCAAGACGGGCAAGCAGTACGAGTATGCGGAGTATGAGCCGCTTTTCGATTGCTATCACGGCAAGCAAAAGGCTTTTTATGTGACCTGCGACGGATATGTCACCCTCACCGACGGCACGGGCGTGGTTCACATCGCCCCCGCATTCGGCGAAGACGACGCCAACGTGGGCAGAAAATACGATCTGCCTTTCCTGCAAATGGTGGACGAGCGCGGCAGGTTCGTAAAGGGCACGCACGAGAAATTGGACGGACTGTTCTGCAAGGACGGCGACCGCATTGTGATGATACTCTTGCAGGAAAAGGGACTTTTGTTCAAGGATATGTTATATGAGCACTCCTATCCCTTCTGCTGGCGCTGCGATACGCCGCTACTCTATTACGCCCGTTCCAGTTGGTTTATAAAGATGACCGCCGTACGCGAGCAGCTTTTGAAAAACAATGCGTCCGTCAACTGGATCCCCCCCTCGATAGGCACGGGAAGAATGGGCAACTTCCTGGAAAACGTGATAGACTGGGGTATCTCCCGCGAGCGCTACTGGGGTACTCCTCTCCCGTTCTGGGTATGCGAATGCGGTCATGTGCACGCCATAGGCAGCAGGGAAGAGTTGCGCAAACTCGGCGGGCTCGACCACGACATCGAACTGCATAAACCCTATATAGACGAGGTCACGATAAAGTGCCCCGTATGCGGCAAGACCATGCACCGCACTCCCGAAGTGCTCGACTGCTGGGGAGATAGCGGAAGTATGCCTTTTGCGCAGTTCCACTATCCTTTTGAAAATAAGGAGCTGTTCAAGAGTCAATTCCCCGCCGACTTCATAAGCGAAGCGGTGGATCAAACGCGCGGCTGGTTCTACACCCTTCTTGCCATGTCCACACTGCTTTTCGACAGGGCGCCTTTCAAAAACTGCGTGGTCTTGGGACACGTCAACGACAAAAACGGCATAAAGATGAGCAAGCACAAGGGCAATGTAGTAGACCCTTGGAGCGTGCTGGACAAGCAGGGTGCGGACGCGGTGAGGTGGTACTTCTACTCCTCCTCCGCGCCGTGGCTGCCTTCCAGGTTCAGCGCGGACAACGTGTCCGAATCGCAGAGAAAGTTTATGGGCACGCTTTGGAATACCTACGCTTTCTTTGTGCTGTATGCGGACATAGACGGCTACGATCCCTCCGAATATTCGCTCAAAGATTGCACTCTCACTCAGATGGACCGCTGGCTGCTTTCCGGGTTGAATACGCTCGTGAAATATGTGGACGCGTGCCTGGATAAGTACATGATAACAGAGAGTGCCCGCGCCATACAGGACTTTGCGGACAACCTCTCCAACTGGTATGTGCGCCGCGGCAGAGAGCGCTATTGGGGCAGCGAGATGACGGAGGACAAGAAGGCGGCTTACACCACCTTGTATCACACCTTGGTCACCTTGTCCAAACTGTGCGCGCCCTTCGTGCCCTTTATGAGCGAGTGCATCTACCGCAATTTGGTGACCAACTTCTTCAAAGACGCACCCGAAAGCGTGCACCTGTGCGACTTCCCCGTGTGTGAGGAAGAGTATATAGACAAGGACCTGGAAGCGGACATGGACGTGGTGCTGCGTGCGGTGGCTTTAGGCAGGGCGGCGCGCAATAAGGTGAACATCAAAAACCGCCAGCCCCTTTCCAAGATGTATGTGATGACCGACAAGCTGCCCGCCCATGCGGAGATACTCTCTCTGGCGGCGGACGAGTTGAATGTGAAGAGTGCGGAGATAGTGCAGGACGATTCCGACTTCATCTCCTACGAGATCAAACCTCAGCTCAAAACGCTGGGACCCAAGTACGGCAAGCTGATAGGCGCGATCCGCACCTATCTCGCCGGCTATAAAAAGCCGGAGGAGATAGTGTCTGCGGTGAGTAGCGGCGGCGTGTTCACGACAAAAATAGGCGGTGAGGAGGTTTCCTTTACCCAGGACGATCTGCTCATAACTCCCATAAACAAGGGCGGCTACGCCATGGAAACGTACGGCGGCATGACCGTGGTTTTGGACACCAACCTCACGGAAGAGTTGATAGAAGAGGGCGTCGCGCGAGAACTGGTATCCAAGTTGCAGACCATGCGTAAGGAGGCGGGCTATAACGTCACCGACCGCATAAATATCGGCTACCTCGCCTCCGGCAGGGCGGAAAAAGTGCTCATCGGCGGCGCGGTGAAAGCGGACGTGCTCTGTGACAGGATAGACAGCGGTGTGGACGGCTACGACAACGTAAAGGAATGGGATATAAACGGCGAGAGGGTGACTCTCGGCGTGAAAAAGGCGTGATATGCTTAACGAATCCGAGGTAAATACGCTTGCGGGCGTTGCCGGCGGCTGGACGGACTATGAGATAATAGCCACCGGCGGCGGCGAAAAGCTGGAGCGCTGGGGAAAGCTGGTGCTGCTGCGCCCGGATCCGCAGGCGATATGGCAGCCGCCGTTCAAGCTGGACGAATACAAGGGCATAAACGCCCGATATATCCGCTCCCACAGCGGCGGAGGCAGGTGGGAATACAAGGGAAAGGTGCCGGAGGAGTTCGTCATAGGCAGGGCGGATTTGAAGTTCTGCTGTAAATTGATGGGATTCAAACACACCGGACTTTTCCCCGAACAGGCATATAATTGGGACAGGATGCGCTCGCTCATAGAAGGAGCCGGCAGACAAATACGCGTGCTCAATCTGTTCGCATACACGGGCGGAGCCACCGTAGCTTGCGCAAAATCGGGCGCGCACGTCACCCATGTGGATGCGGCTAAGGCGATGGTGGAGAGGGCGAAGAAAAATGCGGAACTCTCCGGCGTATCGCGCGAGTGTACACGCTATATCGTAGACGACTGCGCGGCGTTTGTGGCGCGCGAGATACGCAGGGGGAATAAATACGACGCCGTTATCATGGACCCTCCCTCATACGGCAGAGGACCGAGCGGCGAGGTGTGGCGCACGGAGGACGACTTATATTCTTTTGCCATTCAAACGGCGAAGATATTGTCCGAAATGCCGCTTTTCGTGCTGATAAACTCCTATACCACGGGACTTCAACCCACGGTGATAGCTAACATCCTCGCCCTCACCATGCCCGCAGGAGGGGAGGTGAGTGCTTACGAACTGGCGCTCCCCACGGGCGATAGGCGGGTGAACTTGCCCTGCGGATGCAGCGGACTTATAACATACGAGAGTTGACTATGACTTACGAAGATATAAATATTGTATATGAAGATAACCACCTCTTGGTGGCGGTAAAGCCCGTAGGCGTGCCCGCTCAGGCGGATGAGAGTGGCGCCGCGGATATGCTCACTCTGCTCAAAGACTACCTGAAAGTCACCTACAATAAGCCGGGCGAGGCGTATTTGGGGCTTGTACATCGCTTGGACAGACCCACGGGCGGAGTGATGGTGTTCGCCAAGACTTCCAAGGCAGCGGCGCGCCTCACGCAGAGTATGAAGGACGGATTGTTTGAAAAAACCTATCTGTGCGTTACCTGCGGCGTACCTAAGGAGCGCAGCGGCGACCTTACGCACTATCTCAAAAAGAACGAGCGCACAAATAACGTATCTATCGTACCCATGCTCACGCAGGGCGCAAAAAAGGCGGAACTGCACTACGATGTTTTGGACGACAAACAGGGCTTTGCGCTGGTAAAGGTGCGGCTGTCTACGGGCAGGTCACATCAAATACGCGTGCAGATGGCGTCCATAAAGTGTCCTCTCTTCGGAGATAGGCGCTACGGCGGCGACCCCAAGACTTTCAAACACGACTTGGCTCTTTGGGCTACCAAACTGTCTTTTCCGCATCCCACGGAAGAAAAGCGCATGACTTTTGTCGTATATCCCGACAGTACAATCGTGCCTTGGTCGGCGTTCGATATAAACTATCACCTGAGTAAGGTGGAAGACTGGAAATGATTTTTTCAGCAGCGTGACGCTGCACCCGAGAAAGCCTTGCATAGGCAAAACGGGAAAGCATACCTGTTTTCTTCGCACAAGCAGAAACCCTGAAAAAATCGTGGAAATTTGCCTTTTATAACTATGACATAAAAGCAAAGTGCGAAAAGCAAATTTCTTTGCGCGGCGTAGAGATATATAGCGATACCCGACCAAATAATCAGCCTTCCTTATAAAAAATAGCAATACACAATAAAGTATGGGAGCGCAACTAGTTTTTACCTTCATATGCAATAATTTAATGCGCCGCTTTTACATGAAGATAAAAAGT
>CALWRK010000028.1 GCA_944383935.1 uncultured Clostridia bacterium | reverse complement strand
GAAGTAACATATGTATATATCATACTTTGCTTCTTCGCAAAGACAAGTTATTTCATTATAGCTTTTGCGAAGACAGTGGCTTCAACTTAACGCACTATCACTTCAAGGCAAAAAGGGATGCAACGTCACGTTGCCGCCCGCTTAAAGTGTTCGGGCGCGGTTGGGTAAAGGTACCTTTTCTTTTTTACTTAATAAGGCAACGCAGAAGGGAGCTTATATGAGGCGCCCTAGAAGAAGCGAAAATAAAAAAAGTCCGGAAGACTGCCCTTCCGAACTTTTTTGAAATTTCTTCGCTTACAATTACTTGATCTCGACTTCTGCGCCGGCTTCGGTAAGCTTCTTGGCGATCTCGTCGGCAGCTTCCTTGGAGATACCTTCCTTGATAGCCTTGGGAGCGGCTTCAACCATAGCCTTTGCGTCTGCAAGACCCAGACCGGTGATTTCGCGAACGACCTTGATAACGCCCAGCTTAGCTGCGCCGAAGCTCTTCAAGATAACGTCGAATTCCGTCTTCTCCTCTGCTGCGGGAGCGGCTGCACCGCCTGCTGCGGGAGCTGCAACTGCCATAGCGGCTGCGCTTACGCCGAATTCAGCCTCGATCGCCTTTACCAGGTCGTTGAGTTCGAGCACGGTCATGCCCTTGATTTCTTCTATCATCTTTGCAATATCTGCCATTTTTATGTCCTCCGTTTATTTTTATATCGATTATTGAGCTTGTTTCTCCGCTACCTGGTTAAGCGCAACAGCAAGACCCGTAATGGGACTGAGCAACATACCGAGCAACTGAGCGAGCAAAGTTTCCTTTGAAGGGATCTTTGCCAATGCATTTACCTTGTCCACGTCCAGATACATATCGTCCATCCTGCCGCACTTGACTTCAAGCGCCTTTACGGTGGCGGACATCTCCGAAATCACCTTGGGTCCGGCGAGCGGATCGGTCATGGAGAAAGCAACTGCCGTGCTTCCTTCCAAAGCCTCATCGTAACCGGTGATGCCCAACTTTTCCATAGCCTTTTTAATAAGGCGGTTTTTGAGCACCTTATAGGTGACGCCGGCAGCTCTGAACTTTGCGCGCAGGGCGGTGTCGTCCGCCACGCTGATGCCCTTATAGCTTACGATTACAAAGCTCTTGCTCTCTTGCAGGCTTGCGACTATCTCATCTATTTGAGCACCTTTTTGTTCTCTTGTTAAAGCCATAGCTACCTCCTATATTAAATAACCCCCGCACCGCGAGGTACGGGGGCATGACTGTCCCTTGATTACCTCGGCAAGATATTGAGCTTGCGCACTTGCTGTCTGCGGTACGAATTTTGTTTTACTCGTTCATTATACCCGCTTTTTTGCGGGCTGTCAAGCGCTTAGACCTTATAAGCCACTTTTACGCCGGGACCCATCGTGCTGGTAAGCGTAACGCTGCGCACATACTGACCCTTAGCCGCGGCGGGCTTAGCCTTCAAAATGGCGTCATATACGGTGTTGAAGTTCTCCATCAGCTTTTCCGTGCCGAAGGACTTCTTGCCGATAGCCACATGAATGATGTTGGTCTTGTCCAGCCTGTATTCGACCTTACCTGCTTTGATCTCCTTCACCGCCTTGGTGACGTCCATGGTGACCGTGCCGGACTTGGGATTGGGCATAAGTCCCTTGGGACCCAAGATCTTACCTATCCTACCTACCATACCCATCATATCGGGAGTGGTGACGCACACGTCGAAATCAAACCAGTTTTCGTTCTTGATCTTGTTGATCATCTCTTCGCCGCCGGCATAATCCGCGCCTGCCGCCAAAGCCTCGTCCACCTTGGAACCTTTGGCTATGACCAGCACCTTGACCGTCTTACCGGTACCGTTGGGCAGCACCACCACGCCGCGCACCTGCTGATCCGCGTGACGGGAGTCTACGCCCAGCTTGACGTGCAGTTCTATGGATTCGTCGAATTTGGCGGTAGCCGTTTCCAGCACCTTTGCCATCGCTTCGCTTGCTTCGTATGTCTTACCCGCTTCGATGAGCGCGGCAGCCTGAGCATATCTTTTACCTTTCATAAGTCAACCTCCTTAGTCCTCACAGGTCACGCCCATGCTGCGTGCGGTGCCCTTTACCATGCTTATAGCCGCTTCCAGGGAAGCTGCGTTGAGGTCGGGCATCTTGGTCTGAGCTATCTCTTTGACCTGAGCTGCGGTGAGTTTAGCCACCTTTGTCTTGTTGGGAACTGCGGAGCCGCTCTCTATACCCGCCGCTTTCTTGATGAGCACGGGTGTGGGAGGGGTTTTGAGTACGAAAGTGAAAGACCTGTCTGCATAGATAGTCATCACAACGGGGATGACCAGTCCTTCCTGACCCTTGGTCTTTTCGTTGAATTCCTTGGTAAAACCGGGAATGTTGATACCGTGAGGACCCAGTGTGGAACCTACGGGCGGCCCGGGCGTTGCTTTGCCTGCGGGCAGTTGCAGTTTGACAACTGCCGTTATCTTCTTTGCCATACTAACCTCCTTGGCAATCGTGGTTATAGCGGAACGTAAGCAAGTATTTTACGCTCCTCCCATTTTGGCAGGAAATATATTTTCCTGTATATCCTGCGGTAGACGCAGGTTATTTTCAAAGTTTTTCCACCTGACCGTATTCCAAGTCCACGGTGGTTTCTCTGCCGAACATGGACACTGCCACTTTCAGCTTTTGTTGATCTTCTTTTATCTCTCTGACTTCTCCTATGAAGTCTTTCAGCGGTCCGCTGATTATCGTGACGGAATCGCCCACCGCGATGGAGAGATCTTCAAACTTGACTTCTTCCAGCTGCGCGCGCTTGACTTCCTCCGCCGACATGGGCAAAGGCTTGCCGTCGTAGCCGCTGCAAAAATCCTTTACGCCTCTGGTCTGTCTTACCATATACCAAATCTGCTTGGTATATATCATCTTTATGAAGACGTAGTTGGGAAACTTCTTGCGCATGACAAACTTTTTCTTGCCGTTGTCGCGCTCCACAACTTCCTCTTCTTCCGGCACCACCACATCGAAGATGTAATCTTGCAGTCCGTTGGTTTCCACCATCTGCATGAGATTGCGCTTTACGATGTTTTCATAGCCGAACAGAGTGCTGAGAACATACCACTGAGGTTGCTGCAATCCTTCTTCAGCCATATACCCTCCTATTACTACTGACTGGCGTTTGTTACCAGTAGTTCAAGCAGTGCCGCCGCCCCCAGATCGAACGCCGTGATTATAACTAGGAATATAACCACCACCAAAAGCACCACGCCCAGTTGCGTGAATACTTTTTTCGCGTCCGGCCAGCTGACCTTTTTCAACTCGGAGAACATCTCCTTGAAAAACCTGCCTATGCGAACGAATATATTGGGCTTACCGCTCTTCTTCTTTTTTCTTCTATTGTTGTCGGGCGCGGGCGCGCTGCCCTTTTCACCGGCAGAAGACAGCTCCGCATTTTGAAGCGGGGCATTGGAATAGAGTTGTTCGCCGCTGTTCAATGTGTTCTTCTTGCCCATAAAGCCCTCTTTTACTTGGTTTCTTTATGCACGGTATGCTTCTTGCAGAACTTGCAGTATTTTTTGATCTCTATCCTGTCTGCCGTATTTTTCTTGTTCTTAAAAGTATCGTAGTTGCGCTGTTTGCATTCGGTGCAAGCGAGCGTTATCTTGGTTCTCACGGTTTTTGACCTCCCAAAAAAATTACACCCCATATGAGAGTGCCTGTTTATTATAGCACTCATACTTGGCTGTGTCAACGATTTACACGCCTATATTTATCTGCGTGCAATCGGGGGACAAAGACTCCGCGCGTACACGCGGAGTCCCGAATTTGTCCGATGATTACTTAAGAATCTTGGCTACGACGCCGGATCCTACCGTCCTGCCGCCTTCACGGATAGCAAAGCGCAGACCTTCTTCGATAGCGATGGGCGTGATGAGCTCGATGTTCATCTCGATGTTGTCGCCGGGCATAACCATTTCAACGCCCTTGGGCAGCTCGATGGTGCCGGTAACGTCGGTAGTTCTGAAATAGAACTGAGGACGATAGCCGTTGAAGAAAGGAGTATGACGGCCGCCCTCGTCCTTGGTCAGGACGTACACCTGAGAATGGAACGCGGTGTGAGGGTTGATCGAACCGGGCTTAGCCAAAACCTGACCTCTCTCGATGTTCTTACGGTCGATACCGCGGAGCAGCACGCCGATGTTGTCGCCTGCGAAAGCCTCGTCGAGCAGCTTGCGGAACATTTCGATACCGGTAACGACGGTGTCGACGGTGGGCTTGATACCTACTATCTGCACCTTATCCTGCATCTTCACGTTGCCGCGCTCAACTCTGCCGGTAGCCACGGTGCCGCGGCCGGTGATGGTGAACACGTCCTCAACAGGCATGAGGAAGGGCTTGTCGGTGTCACGCTTGGGCTCGGGAATGTAGCTGTCGATAGCGTCGAGCAGTTCGCCGATGCAAGCGCAAGCGGGATCGTCCACCTTGCCCTCGGAAGCAGCTTCCAAAGCCTTCAAGGCGCTGCCCTTGATGATGGGGGTGGTGTCGCCGGGGAAGCCGTACTCGGTGAGCAGATCTCTGACTTCCATCTCAACCAGTTCGAGCAGTTCGGGGTCGTCAACCTGGTCGGTCTTGTTCATGAACACGATGATGTAAGGAACACCTACCTGACGAGCGAGCAGGATGTGCTCACGGGTCTGAGGCATGGGACCGTCGGTAGCTGCAACGACGAGGATTGCGCCGTCCATCTGAGCAGCACCGGTAATCATGTTCTTGACGTAGTCGGCGTGTCCGGGGCAGTCAACGTGAGCATAGTGCCTCTTGTCGGTTTCATACTCAACGTGAGCGGTATTGATTGTTATACCTCTTGCCTTCTCCTCGGGAGCCTTGTCGATTTCATCGTATCTCATTTTCTGAGCGTGACCCTTAGCGGCGCAGTACATGGTTATAGCAGCGGTAAGGGTGGTCTTACCATGGTCGACGTGACCGATGGTACCGATGTTTACATGGGGCTTGTTTCTTTCAAATTTAGCCTTAGCCATTGTTGTTGTTTCCTCCTGGTAATTTTTTAACGTATATTGTTTTTATTACTTGCTTTGTTTGCTTCTCTCGCCGATGACTTTATCCGCAACCGACTTGGGAACTTCCGCATAGTGGTCGGGCAGCATCATGAACGTGGCTCTGCCTTGAGAGCAGGAGCGCAGCGTGGTGGCGTATCCGAACATCTCCGCGAGCGGCACTTCCGCATCTATGTGCTGGCTGCCGTTGTTCAACTCTATCGCCTTGATGGAACCGCGGCGGGAGTTGATGGTACCCATGACGTCGCCAAGATATTCGTCGGGAGTGTCTACTTGCACTGCCATGATAGGTTCGAGCAGTACGGGGTTTGCCTTTGCGGCGCCGTCTTTGAGAGCCATGGAACCGGCTATCTTAAACGCCATTTCCGAAGAGTCCACTTCGTGGTAGGAACCGTCTATGATGTCCACGTTGAAGTCAACCATTTCATATCCCGCAAGTATGCCGTTGAGAGCCGCCTCTCTGATACCCGCTTCCACTGCGGGGATATATTCCTTGGGAATGGAGCCGCCCACCGTCTTATCGGTGATGGTGATGCCCTTTCCGGGTTCGTTGGGAGCAAGGTCTATGATACAATGACCGTACTGACCTTTACCGCCGCTCTGACGGACGAACTTACCTTCCGCTTTGACGGCTTTTTTGATGGTTTCGCGGTATGCAACCTGGGGATTGCCCACGTTGGCTTCCACCTTGAATTCCCTGAGCAGACGGTCTACTATGATGTCCAAGTGCAGCTCGCCCATACCGGATATGATTGTCTGACCCGTTTCCTTATCCGTATACGTTCTGAAAGTGGGGTCTTCTTCAGCCAGCTTTACAAGCGCTATGCCCATCTTATCCTGGCTCGCCTTACTCTTGGGCTCGATGGCTACGGAGATAACGGGTTCGGGGAATTCCATGCTTTCCAGTATGATGGGGTCGTCTATCGCGCACAGCGTATCGCCCGTGGTGGTGTCCTTCAAACCTATGATTGCCACGATGTCGCCGGCATATGCTTCGGTTATCTCGTTGCGGTGGTTGGAGTGCATCCTCACCAGACGGCCTATCCTCTCCCTCTTGTTCTTGGTGCTGTTGAGCACATAAGAACCTGCCGTAAGCGTACCGGAATACAAGCGGAAGAAAGTCAGCTTGCCCACGAAAGGATCGGTCATTATCTTGAAAGCAAGACCGGACATGGGTGCGTCGTCGCTGGCTTCGCGAGTGAGCGTTTCCTCCGTCATATCTCCGCCCATCTCAAATCCCTTTACGGGAGGGATGTCCAGAGGAGAAGGTAAATACTCCACGATTGCGTCGAGCAGGGACTGCACGCCCTTATTCTTATAAGAGCTGCCGCACAGCACGGGGGTGAGCTCCATGGAGATGACGCCCTTACGGATTGCCTTTTTGATATCCGCGGGATCCACTTCCTCCCCTTCAAGCACCTTTTCCATGAGATCGTCGTCAAACATGGAAACGGCGTCGAGCATCTCTTCCCTCGCCTTTTCTATTTGAGGCTTGAGGTGAGCGAACTTGGCGGGAACTTCATCGTATACGGAGAACTCCATGCCGTCCGCATCCTTATCGTACACAAGTGACTTCATGGTGATAAGGTCCACAATGCCGATAAAGTCGCTTTCGCTGCCCAGAGGGAACTCCACGGGCACGGCGTTTGCTTTGAGCCTGGTCTTCATCATGTGCACGGCGTTTTCAAAGTTGGCGCCGTTGATGTCCATCTTGTTGACGAACGCTATTCTGGGCACATGGTACTTGGTAGCCTGACGCCACACATTCTCCGACTGAGGCTCAACGCCGCCCTTTGCGCAGAACAGAGCCACGGCGCCGTCCAGAATGCGCAAGCTGCGCTCCACTTCCACGGTGAAGTCGACGTGGCCGGGGGTGTCTATCAGGTTTATGCGATAAGGTTCGCCCTTCTTTGCGACCCTCCACTGGGTGGTGGTGGCGGCGGAAGTTATGGTTATGCCGCGCTCTGCTTCCTGCTCCATCCAGTCCATGGTCGCCTGACCTTCGTGCACTTCGCCTATCTTGTGCACCAGGCCGGTATAATACAATATTCTCTCGCTGGTAGTGGTCTTACCGGCATCTATGTGTGCCATGATGCCGATGTTTCTTATCTTATCAAGTGCAAATTCTCTAGCCATATTCTATATCCTCAAAAACAAATTACCAACGATAGTGCGCGAACGCCTTGTTCGCTTCTGCCATTCTGTGCATATCTTCTTTACGCTTGATGGAGTTACCGGTATTGTTGTAAGCGTCCATAAGCTCGGCAGCCACTCTCTCCACCATGGTCTTTTCGCCCCTCTTTCTGGCGAACATGACTATCCATCTTATGGCAAGAGTCTGCCTTCTTTCGGGCCTTATCTCCATGGGGACTTGGTAGGTGGAACCGCCTACGCGGCGAGCCTTTACTTCCAACACGGGCTTTACGTTTTCAAGCGCCTGCGTGAATACCTCCATGGGGTCTTTACCCATCTTATTGCTTATTATATCGAAAGCTCCGTACACGATTTCCTGCGCCGTTCCTCTCTTGCCGTCATACATGACCTGATTTATGAACTTGGTCAGAATCTTGCTGCCGTAAACGGAATCGGGCAATACGTCGCGCTTGGGCACATTACCTCTTCTGGGCATTTTTCTACCTCCTTAAAGATTTGAATAATACATCCGATTTACTATTTTGCGGATTTAGGCTTCTTCGCGCCGTACTTGGATCTGGCCTGCATACGCTTTGCCACGCCGGTGGCGTCCAACGTGCCGCGAATGATGTGATAACGAACGCCGGGAAGGTCTCTGACCCTGCCGCCTCTGATAAGAACCACGCTGTGCTCTTGCAGGTTATGACCGATACCGGGGATATACACGGTACCTTCCATTCCGTTCACGAGCTTAACACGGGCAATCTTACGGAGAGCGGAGTTAGGCTTTTTGGGCGAAGTCGTGGTAACCGAAAGACAAACACCCCTCTTCTGAGGGTTCTTGTCCATAAGCGGAGCCTTGGACTTCTTGACCTGCTTTTCGCGTCCGTGCCTAATCAACTGATTGATCGTGGGCATCTTTTTACCTCCTTATAGTATTTCGGATGAGTTACCTTCAACCCTAAGGCTTCTCATTCTATAGACTGCGCCGCGGACACACCACTTGCCGAGGCGCCTTCATGCATAGAAATACAATGCGGACTTCTCCACACAGTACAGTAATTGTAGCAATATTTGGGAAGTAAGTCAAACAAAATAAAGGAAAAGATGATAAAATAATTTTTTCAGGTCGCAAGGATAAGTAAGCGAACTTATGCACCCTGAAAAAATCATCCCTAGGGTTTCACCCCCGCGTCCGCGTCCAAGTCGTAGTCCGCCGGACTTCTGCCCGCCTTTATCATGCACATGGCCTGGGCGGCTATCATCACCCCGTTATCCGTACACAGACGAATGGGCGGATAGTAGGCGGTTAAATTGTTTGCCGCGGCTTTTTCCGCCACTTTCGCGCGCAGGCGTATATTCGCGCCCACGCCGCCCGCGATTACCACCTTATTACAATTACACATATGCGCGGCGCGCACGAGGCGGTCGGACATGATGTCCGTGACCAGTTCCTGGAAGGAGCACGCGAGGTCCGCCGCCGGCAGTTCCTCTCCCCTCATCTTCAAAGTATTGGCATAGTTTATCACGGCGGTCTTTATGCCGCTGAACGAAAAGTCCAGCGTATCGCTCCCCTTGAACGGAGTGGGGAGGTGTATTACGGGTTTTCCCTTTTCCGCCAAAGTTTGGATCTGCGGTCCCCCGGGATAGGGAAGGTTCAGCACGCGCGCCACCTTGTCAAACGCCTCTCCGCACGCGTCGTCCTGCGTAGTGCCCAGCATTTGAATTTCGTCGTAGTCTTTCGCCAGCGCCACCGCGGTGTGTCCGCCGCTGGCAATAAGACAGACAAAGGGCGGCGTCAGCTCGGGCGCCGCCACAAAGTTTACCGCTATATGTCCGCGGATATGGTTGACCGCATAGAGGGGCTTATCCAGGGCATAGGCAAACGCCTTTGCGTACGATTCCCCCACCAAGAGCGCGCCCAAAAGTCCCGCGCCGTAGGTCACGCCTATCGCGTCCAGTTCCTCCTGCTTCACTCCCGCGGTATCCAACGCTTCCTTGACCAAATTGTCTATGGCAAGCACATGGTTGCGCGAAGCTATCTCGGGCACCACTCCGCCGAAACGCTTGTGTATTTCCACCTGCGAGGCAATCTTATCGGAGAGGATCTTTTTGCCGCGCAGCACGGCGCAAGCGGTTTCGTCGCAACTGCTTTCTATGCCCAAAACGAGCAAATCGTCGCGCCCTTTGAACGCGGCGGCTTTTTTCTTCATCCTCTCTGCGTATTCGCTCATAAGCCCTTGGAACGTTTGAGATATTCGTTTATAAACGGCTCTATATCCCCGTCCATAACCGCCGTAACGTTGCTGGTTTCCCAGCCCGTGCGGTGGTCTTTTACCATGGTGTATGGGCAGAACACATATGAGCGTATCTGGCTGCCCCACTCTATCTTTTTGAGATCGCCTTTCAGCTCGGCTTCCTTTTCCGCCTGCTCGCGCTCCCTCAATTCTATGAGTTTGGAGGTGAGCATCTTCATCGCCTGTTCGCGGTTTTGTATCTGGCTGCGCTCGTTCTGGCACTGCACCACTATACCCGTGGGAAGATGGGTGATACGCACCGCGCTGTCCGTCTTATTGACGTGCTGACCGCCCGCACCGCCGCTGCGATAGGTGTCTATCTTCAAATCCTCCGGGCGTATGACTATCTCTCCCGCATCCTCCACTTCCGGCACCACTTCCACCGACGCGAACGAGGTGTGGCGGCGTGCGTTGGAATCGAATGGGGATATGCGCACCAATCTGTGCACCCCCTTTTCCGCCTTCAAATATCCATAGGCGTAATCTCCGCTCACGGAAAAAGTGACGCTCTTTATGCCCGCTTCGTCGCCGGCGAGCATATCCAACTCTTCCAGCTTGAACTTCTTGCGCTCGCAGTAACGCGTGTACATACGATACAGCATACTCACCCAATCCTGCGCTTCCGTGCCGCCCGCGCCCGCGTGCAAAGTAACTATCGCGTCGTTTGCGTCGTACTTGCCGGTGAGCAACGTCTGCAATCTTAGCTCCTGCAACTCCTCCGTGAGTGCGTCCAGCTCCTTATTCAGCTCCGTCTTGGTCTCTTCGTCCCCGTCCTCTTCCACAAGGGCGATGAGGGCGCCTGTATCTTCCGCCTTCTTCTTCAACTTAGCAAGGCCTTCTATCTTGCCGTCTATGCGCGCCAGTTCGCGGTTCACGCCCTGTGCGTGTTGCACGTCGTTCCAAAAGCCCTCTTCATTCTGTTTTTCCTCCAACTCCCTCTTTCGGGCTTGGAGTGAGGGAATATCGAGCGCGCTCTCCATCTCTTTCAGCAGCTTTTGAACGGCGGCGAATTTTTCCTTTTCTTCATCTACTATTATCATCTTTCAACCTTTTTTGTTTTACTTGCCCGTTTTACCTCTATACCGTAACCTATCTTCCGCAGCAATTTTTATATTTCTTGCCGCTGCCGCAGGGGCAAGGATCGTTGCGCCCCACCTTCCTGCCGTCGCGCTTTACGGTGGAATCCTTCCTATCCTGCTCCTGCTGCGAGCCCTTCGCCGTCAGATTCTGCGGCGGGGCAACGGGCTGGCGAACCGTTATCTTTATCTCCGCCTTGAACGCCCTCTGCACCAGTTTTTTATGGATGTTGTTCACCATCTCCTCGAACATCTCAAAGCCCTCTTTTTTGTATACGAGGACGGGGTCTTGATGCGCGTAGGACACAAGTCCCACACTCTGTTTGAGGTCATCCATGGCGTCTATGTGTTCTATCCACAGCTCATCCACCGTTTTGAGCATACATACCCGCTCGAAGTTGGCAAAATTCGCCCTCTCTCCGTCTACGCCGTTCTCTCGCGCTTCCTTTTCGAACGCGGCGATTTTCTCTTCGTACTGCTCTGCCGCCTTTTCGTACACCCTATCCGTAAGACGCTCGAAAGAACCGCACTCCACCACAAATTCGGGCGTAATAAGTCCGGTGCCCGTTTTTAATATGGCGCTTTCCAATTCCCTGTTAAAGGTGTCGTAATCCCAATCCGCCTGATCCACGCGGTAGTCGGCAAAGTCGGAACATATCTCCTCCACCACTTCGCGCGCCATTTTGAGAATTTGCTCGTGCACGGAAAGCTCGCCTTCCCTGCCGTCCTTGCCCGAAGCGATGCCGTCCAGCACCTCGTTGCGCTGGCGGTAGACTATCTCCCTCTGGCGGGCGAGCACATCGTCGTAAGACAGCAAATTTTTGCGCGCGGAGAAGTTCCTGTCCTCCACCCTCGCCTGCGCCGCCTCTATCTGACGGGAGATTATCTTGGCGGAGATAGGCTCGTCTTCGGGTAAATTCAGTCTGCCTACGAGCGACTGCATGGTCTCTCCGCCGAATCTGCGCAGTATGTCGTCGTCCATTGCAAGGTAGAACACGGACGAACCGGGGTCGCCCTGTCTTCCCGCACGTCCGCGCAACTGGTTGTCTATGCGCCTGGACTCGTGCCTTTCCGTGCCTATTATGCGCAGACCTCCCGCGTCTATGACCGCTTTTTTATTCTTGTCCGTCTGCTTCTTGTAGTCGTCGTACAGCCTGGAATACTCCTCCCTCAGCTTGACTATCTCCTCGCTGTGCGTGGGAGCAAGAGAGGACGCTTCTTCCATGAGCGCCTCGGGATAACCCTTCTTCAACAGCGTGGCTTTTGCCAAATACTCAGGATTGCCGCCCAGCATGATATCCGTACCGCGGCCAGCCATATTGGTGGATATGGTCACCGCGCCCAGCTGTCCCGCCTGTGCCACTATCTCCGCTTCGCGCTCGTAATACTTGGCATTCAGCACGTTGGCTTCCATCCTCTCTCTTTTGAGCATGGCAGCCAGCTTCTCACTCTTGTCCACGCTCGTAGTGCCCACGAGCACGGGCTGTCCTTTTTCGTGGCAGCGTTTAATGTCCGCGATGATGGCTCTGAGCTTGGCTTTTTCGTTTATATAGAGTTTATCCTCTTCGTCCACGCGGATGACGGGCTTATTGGTGGGGACCACCACCACGTCCAAATTATATGTGCCCTCAAACTCGTTTTCTTCCGTCTTTGCCGTACCCGTCATGCCCGAAAGTTTACGGTACTGCCTGAACAGATTTTGGAAAGTTATCGTGGCGTACGTTTTGTCCTCGGAGCGTATCTTGACGTGCTCTTTCGCCTCTATCGCCTGATGCAGTCCGTTGCTGAACCTCCTGCCTATCATCTGGCGTCCGGTGAATTCGTCCACTATGATTATCTCCCCGTCCACCACGATGTAGTTTTCGTCCGCTTTCATTATGACGTTGGCGGTGAGGGCGTTGTCTATATAGTGCTTTATCTTCTGGTTTTCGTAGGTGGTTATGTCCCTGCCATCGCCGTACTCTTCCGCATTGAGCTTGCCCTTTTGCTTGAAGAACTTATACGCCTTATTCGCGCCGCTCTCGTTGAGATACACGCTCTTGGACTTGACCACCACCTCGTAATCACCCACGTTCTCGCACACCGCTCCGCATTCGGGGCAGACGATGTCCGCATTCGCGCCCTTATCTCCCGCCTTGTCTGCGACCTTGTCCGTTTCGTATCCGCACGAAGGGCAGCGGTAGTGTTCTTTTTCCAAACACTTATCGAAAAACTGCTGCGCCAACTCGTACATATCGTCCGGCTTGCCTCCCCTGCCGCTTATTATGAGCGGAGTGCGCGCCTCGTCTATCAAGATGCTGTCCACCTCGTCCACAATGGCAAAATCCAGCCCGCGCTGTACCCTGTCCTCTTTCCTGACAGCCATATTGTCGCGCAGATAGTCAAAGCCTATCTCGTTATTGGTGGAATATGTGATGTCGCAGTTGTACGCCGCGCGCTTGGCGTCCGGCTTCATACGCGCCTTGTTCACGCCTACCGTAAGCCCCATAAACTCGTATATGCTGCCCATCCAGCCCGCGTCGCGCTCGGCGAGATATTCGTTTACCGTAACGACGTGCACGCCCTTCCCCGCCAAGGCGTTCAGATATACGGGCAGAGTGGCGACAAGCGTCTTGCCTTCGCCCGTGCGCATCTCCGCTATCCTGCCCTGATGCAGGACTATGCCGCCTATGAGCTGGACGTGGAAATGGCGCATATGCAGCACCCTGTCCGCAGCCTCTCTTACTGCGGCAAAGGCGTCCGGGAGCAAATCGTCCAACGTTTCCCCCTGCGCAAGTCTTTTTTTGAAAGCGGGCGTACAAGCCGCCAGCTCTTCGTTGCTCATCGCCTTGTATTTATCGGCGAGCGCTTCTATTTCGGCTGCCGTTTTTTCCAATTTTTTCAGTTCTTTATCGTTATGTGACGGAAACAATTTGGATAAAAGTCCCATTGTGCCACCTCGCGTTATTTTTCGCGCACGCTGACATACGCGATAATAAGTATATCATGCGAGAAATAATATTGTCAAATACAAGTGAAAAATAAACGAGAGGGTTTCAAGGCTACAAGCCCGTGGTACC
>CALWRK010000027.1 GCA_944383935.1 uncultured Clostridia bacterium | reverse complement strand
TTTTTCTCCTGTAAAAATCTCAACGCGGTATTGACTTTTCTATATGGTATTGTTATAATCTAAATATAAGGAGGAAACGCTTGCCGTGCAAGCGCGGACGGAATTTTATGAAAGTCAAATCTCAAACGCAAGGCGCGCTTTACAAATTTTCCGGTTTTGTGGTAAGAGCAAGGTGGGTATTTATCGCCCTGTTTTTGGTGGCGATAATCATTTGCGCGGTGTTCATCCCGCAAATAGACGTAAAGTACGACCTTTCTTCATATATGCCGGAAGAGAGCAACACGAACATCTCCTTACAGCTGCTGAAAGAGCAGTTTGACGACAAGGGCATGGCGTACGTCATGGTCAAGGGGATAGAGGAAGATACCGCCACGGCACTGTCGGCGGAGATAGCCGGCATAGACGGGGTGAACATTGTCAACTATATCCCTGAGTCCAACTATAACGCGCAGAGTAAGGCGGCGCTTTATACGGTAATCTTGGACGATTACGACTCTACGGAGGGGGCGTTTGCCGCGATAGAGGGGATAATAGATACGCTGGATGGCGGCGGATACGAAAATTATCTGACGGGTCAATCGGCGTACTCCTACTATACCCGCCTGGAAACGGAAGACAGTATGCTGAAAATAGGCGTAGTGATAGTTGTGGCTATCCTGCTCATACTTCTGTTTACCTCGCGCACATATTTCGAGTTGGTGCCCATGCTGGCGGTATTCGGCGTATCCGTGCTTATCAACATGGGTACAAACGCCATCTTCCCGGGCATATCTTACATATCCAACCTCATAACCATAGTGCTGCAACTGGCGCTTTCTTTGGACTATTCCATAATTTTGCTGCACAGATTTATGGAAGAGAGGCAGGTGTATGCGGACGTGAAACAGGCGCTTTCGGCGGCTCTTTCCAAAGGCATAGTGGAGATCTTATCCTCTTCGCTCACCACCATAGCGGGCTTGCTTTCGCTCGCGCTCATGTCCCTGCCCATAGGCGTAGAGATAGGGCTTGCGCTTGCAAAAGGCATAGTGGCAAGTTTGATTTCTGTAATCTTCCTCATGCCCGCGCTACTGTCTTTTTCCGACAAGCCGCTTAGAAAGACGGAGCACAAGAGTTTCGTCCCCACCGTCACCAAGCCGGCGAAAGCCATCTTGAAAGCGCGTAAAATAATCGTGCCCGTCTTTTTGGTGATAGTCATCTTGTCGGGAGTGGGGCAGGGCTTTAACACTTACTCTTTCAACTACAACGCAGGTTCCATGATAGTGGAAGGGCAGACCGCAATACAGGACGCGGGTTTCGGTACGCTGAATACGCTGGTGGTCGTGGTGCCGCGCGGAGATATAGACAAGGAAAAACAGCTTATAGCGGACATCACCGCAGACGGCGGAAAGTTTGATAAGGACGGCATAGTAAACAACACCAATATAAATGCCATCGCCTATACGCAAATGTACGGAGTGGGCTTTGCGGACAATCTCACCAAAGAGGAAATTCAAACGTCGCTCGGCTCGCTTTTGGGCAGCATGGATTTGAGCGACATGGGCATAACGTCGGAGAACGTTTCCGACATGATAGGCATACTCTTTGACGACTGCTACCGCGTGCAGCACGGTTTGGCGGAGAACGCGGCAGCGGACGCAAAAGTCATGGTGGCGGATCTGCTCGACTATATGACCGACGACATCGGCTCTTCCATCACCGACTTGATGAGCAGCAAGCTGTTTTCCGCGCTTAACCAGGCGGGAGTTACTATCAATCCCTTCGACTTTTTGCAGGGCGACAAGCTCGCCGCGGCGGAGAGTTTTTATTCCGTGCTCACGCAGGTGCGCTTTGGAATAGACAACCTCAGGAGCGAGGAGTATTCGCGCATCACTCTCACCTTAGACGCGGGGGTGGAAGATGAGGAAGTATTCTCGCTTTTAGACAGGCTGTATGCGGGAATGGGCGAGTATTATTCCGAATTTTATCTCACGGGAGAGAGTGTGGCGTGCTACGACATGGCGGGGTATTTCACCACGGATAATATGATAGTGTGCCTGTGCTCGCTGGGCTTTATCTTGGTGATCTTGCTCTTTACTTTCCGCAACTTCTCCCTGCCCGTTATTCTGGCGCTCGCCATACAGGGCGGCATATGGATAAACTTCGTCATCCCCTTCTTGGCGGGCAATTCGGTCACCTTCATCGGCTACCTCATCATCACCGCAATTCAGATGGGCGCAACGATAGACTATGCGATAGTGCTCACCAACCGCTACCGCACCACCAAGCACCTCTATCCCGACCGCTTCACCGCCATGGCGGAGTCGGAAAACGCGGTGTTCTCCACCATAATAACTTCGGGCAGCATACTCACGATAACGGGCTTTGCCTTGGGTATAGCCGCCTCCGGAGTGGTGGCTCAGCTGGGTATATTGCTGGGCATAGGTACGCTTGCTTCTATATTGATAGTGCTGTTTATCCTGCCTTCTCTGCTGCTGGTGACAGAGGGCATAGCAGATAGGACGAACTTTCCCAAGAGGAAGAGGAAAAAATCGTGATATTTTTTACCTTCCGCTAACATATATAATAAAATTCAGCCTTATCATGAAAGTAAAAAGTGATATTTTTGGCTAACCAAACTATAAAGCCTCGATGCGAGTTTATAAGCGTTGAGGCTTTTTCTCTTCGCAGAAGTATATCATACGCCAAAAGGTGTCCCTCTCGTCGCTTGCGGTTTGAGGGCCACTTCACGGAAGTAACGATAGCCTGACTTAATTCACATTTATGAACTTCCGAAAAAATCCTCTCTACTCCTCTCACTTGACTTTTCCCCGGTCAACGCCTATAATATATGTTACTATGGAAAGTCCTGTTGAAAACGGTTATCGCATATTTGCGGACTTACACACTCACACCACTTACTCACACGGCAAGGGCAGTGTGGAGGACAATGTACGCGCGGCGAAATTTCGCGGCTTGAAGTGCGTTGCCATAACCGATCACGGCATAAGGCATCCGCTGGTGGGGGTGTCGCGCAAGAAATTCCCCGCCATGCGCAAAGACGTACAGGCGGCAGCGGAAAAATTCGGCATAGACGTGTTATTGGGTATAGAAGCGAACATCTACGGCATGAGCGGCGAGATAGACCTTTCAGACGGGGATATAAGTATGCTGGACATAGTGTTGGCCGGCTTTCACGCTTCCGCCCGTCCGCAAAAGGTGAGCGATATATTTATGTTTCAGTCGGGGCTTGTTGCAGGCAGGCTGGGCAAATCGAGCAAGGAGCAGATAGCGCGCAACACAAAGGCGTACATCAACTGCATAAAGAGGTTTCCGATAGATATACTCACGCACCCCGGGTTTTGGCTGCAACTGGACACATACGAACTGGGTAAGGCGTGCGCGGATTACGGCACCTATGTGGAGATATCCTCCCGCCACCGCGTCCCCGACGAAGAGGGGCTGGAAGGGTTTATGAAGAGCGGCGCCATGTTTGTGATAAACTCGGACGCGCACCTCGTACAGAACGTGGGCAGATGGGAGTATGCGCTCAACCTCGCCGCGGCGGCGGGGCTGGACGAAGCGCGCATAGCCAACGCGGGAAACAAGCCGCTCGTTTTGAGGAGCAAAAACTAGCCGATGGACAGGACGCACGAGCTGATTTCCGAGATAATTTCAGGTGAAGAAAGGGATATCGGGGCATATCTTTCCGCCGTTTTACGCGTGCGCGGAGAACTGCCCGTAAAGGGCGGCAGAATAGAGTGCGTACAGGCAGACAGCGCGTATGCAGACGTGATAGCCGACTTTGTAAACAAGGCGCGCAAGCTCATACCCGGAGCGCATTTCGAAACGGGGCGCACGGGCAGCGGAGAGGCGAGGAAATTCTTCTTCCGTCTGGAAGGGGAGGGCATGGAAAAACTGCTGGATATAACCGGGCTTACTCCCTTTTCAGAGCAGGCGAAAACGCCCGCAAACGAAGAGGAACTTACATCTTATGTGCGAGGGCTGTTCGCCGGCGGCGGCACATACACCCTGCCGGGAGAGGGGGAACGCGGCTATTACATGGAACTGCGCATACCCGATTTTGAAGAAACGGAGAGGTTAAAGGACGCGCTCGCCGCCCGCGGCGTGAATTTCGAGAGTGCGCTGCGCAGGGCGGACAGTCTGCTGTACAGCAGGAAGAGCGAGGAGATATGCAATATGCTCGCCTTTATGGGGGCGGGAAATTGCGCCATAGAAGTGTACGATCTGCAAGTGCGGCGCACGGAAGCGGGCAGGGCAAACAGGCAGGCGAACTACTTGACGAGCAACATAGATAAAGCCATGGTAAAGGCGGCAAGTCAAGTGGAGGCGATAGAATATCTGCTTGCACGCGGGCTGGAAGAAAAAGAGGACGCGGAGACCAGGCGTATTTGGCGTGCGAGATTGGAGCACAAGACGGAATCCGCCTCATATCTGGCGGGACTGATGGGAGTGAGCAAGTCCAAGGTGGTCAGAAGGCTGGAAAGGGCGATAGAAAAGGCAGGATTAAAGGGAGGAGTAGATGGCTCAGACAACTGAAGAAAAGAAGGACGCCGAGGTAAAAAAGGAGGAGCAGGGGGAGGAAAAGGCGCAGGAAAAGAAGAAAAAAGAGCCCGACTATCCCCCTCCGCCCGAGGTGGTGGAGGGCTTTGTACACCTGCACGTCCATACGGAATATTCCCTGTTGGATGGCGCGGCGCGTCTGGTGGACGGCAAAAAATCCCCCCTCTTGGACGCGGTGTGGAATAAGGGTATGCGCGCCATGGCGATAACCGACCACGGCAATATGTTCGCCGCGTATACCTTTCAGAAGAAAGCGGAGCTTCACGGCATAAAATCCATCATAGGGTGCGAATTTTACACCTGCGAGGATATGTCCGTGCATGACAGGTTCCGCAATCATTTGCTGCTCATCGCCAAGACCAACGAGGGATATTACAATCTGGTCAAGCTGAACTCTCTGGCATATACGGAGGGCTTCCACTACAAGCCGAGGATAGACCTCGATCTGCTCAGGGCACATTCCAAGGGGCTTATCTGTCTTTCCGCCTGCCTTGCGGGCAAGATTCCCCAGCTACTCTTGCAGGGGGACTACGAGGGCGCGAAGAAGTATGCCGAAACGCTTAGGGATATGTTCGAAGAGGGGGACTTTTATATCGAGCTGCAAGACCACGGCATAGAAGAGCAAAAGAAGATAAACCCCCTGCTCGTGCAACTGGCGCAGGATATCGGAGTAAAGGTGGTGGCGACCAACGACGTGCACTATATAGAACGCTCGGACGCAGAGATGCACGACGTACTCTTGTGTATACAGACGGGCAAGACGCTGGACGACCCTTCACGCATGAAGTTCGATACCGACCAATTCTATCTGAAAACGCCCGAGGAGATGGAAAAACTCTTCGCGTGGGTGCCCGAGGCGATAACCTCCACGACTGAGATAGCCAACAAGTGCGACGTGAAGATAACACGTCAAGATCTCATGCCTCCTTTCAAACCGGAGGACGGTTCTTCGCCGCCCGATTATCTGCGCAAACTGGCATACGAAGGGCTGGAAAAGCGTTACGGCACGATAACGGAAGAGATACGCGAGAGGGCGGAGTACGAGCTGGGGATCATAATAAAGACGGGATTTGCCGAATACTACCTCATCGTGTGGGACTTCATACACTACGCCAAGAGTCGGGGCATACCCGTGGGCGCGGGGCGCGGCAGCGGCGTGAGCAGTATAATAGCCTACGCCATAGGCATAACCAACGTCGACCCGCTCAAATATCAGCTGCTTTTCGAGAGATTCCTCAACCCCGAGCGCGTATCTGCGCCCGACTTCGACGTGGACTTCTGTTACGAACGCCGCGGAGAGGTGATAGACTACGTCATAAGAAAGTACGGTAGCGAGAAGGTGTGTCAGATTCTCGCTTTGGGCACGATGAAAGCCAAGGGCGCGATAAAGGACGTGGCGCGCGTGTACGGCGTGCCGCTGGCGCTGGTGAACAGGACCACAAAGGCAATAGACAACGCTCCCGACGTCACGCTGGAGAAGGTGCTTCATCCGGAAAAGAACGTAGGTAAGGACGGGGAAGAGGTGAAGAGCCACTACTCCCCTGAGGTGGTGGATATATACAATACTTCCGACGAGATGCACCGCGTCATAGATATGGCGCTCAGGATAGAGGGTATGCCCAGACAGTGCTCCAAGCACGCGGCGGGCGTGGTCATATGTAAGGAGGTCATCTCCGACTACGTCCCCTTGCAGAAGAACGGCGACGACATCACCACCCAATATCAAAAGGACGAGGTGGAAGAGCTGGGTATGCTCAAAATGGACTTCCTCGGCTTAAAGACGCTCACGGACGTGAGAAAGGCGCATCAATACGTCATGGAAGATTACAACGTGGATGTGGACTTTGCCAAGCTGGGCTATGAGGATCCCAAGGTGTACGAGCTTATCTCCACGGGCGAAACGGACGCGGTGTTCCAGTTGGAAGGCGCGGGCATGAAGAAGTTTATGCGGCAACTGCGCCCGGAGAATATGGAAGATATAATAGCAGGTATCTCTCTCTATCGCCCCGGTCCTATGGACAAGATCCCCGAATATGTGGCGAATAAGCACAATCCGGAAAAGATAAAGTATGCCCACCCCCTGCTGGAACCCATACTGTCCAACAGCTACGGCATAATGGTGTATCAAGAGCAGGTCATGCAGATAGTGCAGTCGCTTGCGGGCTTTTCGCTGGGCAGGGCGGACTTGCTGCGCCGCGCCATGGGCAAGAAGAAAGTGGACATCATGAAGGCGGAAAAGGAGGTGTTCCTCTATGGCTGTAAGGAGGTGCCTCCCACCTACAACAAGGACGGCAGCGTAAAGAAGAAAGGGCAGCCCGCAGTGGACGGCTGCGAAAAGAGGGGAGTGCCCATACCCGTGGCGGAGAACATCTTCGCGGATATGCAGAAATTCGCAAGCTATGCCTTTAACAAATCGCACGCGGCGGCATATGCAGTGCTGGCATACGAAACGGCTTACTATAAGTGCTACTATCCCATAGAGTTCATCGCCGCCGTCATCAATAATCGCATAACCAGCGCGGACGAGGTGGAGAAATATCTCACCTATCTGCGCAAGTATAACTATGAAATATACCCGCCCGACATAAACAAGAGTTATGCCGAATTCAAGGTGGAAAACGGAGGGCTCAGGTTCGGACTGTGCGGCATAAAGGGAGTGGGAATGGCTGCCATGCAGACGCTTGTGGACGAGCGTGAAAAGAACGGACCGTTCAAGACGTTCAACGAGATATTCAAGCGCCTGCCCGCGGGCACGCTCAACAAAAAGCAGGTGGAGAGTCTGATAAAGGCGGGTGCATTCGACTGCTTCGGCTATAACCGCTCCGCGCTGTGGGGAGTGTACGATGTGGTCATGGCGCGCTGGCAGCAGATAAAGAAGAACGAAGGCTCCAATCAGATGTCCCTTTTCGAAATGTACGACGACGGCACGGACGTGGCGGACGAGATGCCGCGCACGAAAGAGTACGGCAGGATGCAAAAGCTTATGTACGAAAAGGAGGTGCTGGGCATCTATATGTCGGGCCATCCGCTGGAAGACTATGCGGAAAAGTATAAGGAGATGGACTTCAATCTGAGCATGATTCAGCCCCTCTTGCGCACGTCGGAAGTGGACGAAGAGGAAGAGGACGGAGAGGCGGTGGACGATGAGGTCAAGGAGCTTATCCGCACCTTTGACAAACAGCGTGTGGTCATAGGCGGCATACTCCAAAACGTGAGCACGAAGGTGACCAAATCCAACGAACTCATGGCGATAGGCAGGCTGGAAGATCTGTACGGGACGATAGAGGTGGTGGCTTTTCCCAAGAGTTACGCCGCGAACAGGGACAACTTCCAAAACGACAAGATCGTGCTCATAGAAGGCGTGCTGAATGCGGGCGTGGGCAGCACCTCCGTAAACGTGCGCAAGGTAACGCCGTGGGACGCAGACGCCAAGGAGGAAGAGGAGGAGAAGGACGAAGACGACCTCTTTATAAATGTGCGCGATGAGAGCAGGCTTCCCGAAGTAAACCGCGCCCTGTCGGACAGACCGGGCAACAGTCGCGTATTCATGCAGATAGACGGCAAACTCTTCCGATCCAAGTACAACGTTACGATAAAACCAGGGCTTATATACGAGCTGGAATATATCTTCGGAGAGGGCAGCACGAAGCGCCGTCCGCGCAAAAAATAATGTAAAGTATGCGCAAACAATAGCCAAGCAGGCATATTTTTGGTATAATCACATATGAGCATACGGCTCAAAGGAGAAATATATGCGTAAAATAGGAGTTCTCACAAGCGGCGGCGACGCCCCGGGCATGAACGCCGCAATCAGGGCGGTCACCCGTTACGCTATATATAAGGGGTTGGAAGTTTACGGTATAGAGAGGGGATATACCGGGTTGATCAACAGCGAGATAAAGCAGATGGACAGGCGCGCCGTTTCCGACATCATTCAGCGCGGCGGCACCATCCTCAAAACTTCGCGCTCTCCCGAGTTCACGGAAGTAAGCTATCAAAAGATAGCCGCGGAAAATTTGGAAGCATACGACATAGAAGGACTGGTGGTTATAGGCGGCGACGGCTCTTTCCGCGGCGCCAAAGATCTCACCGATAATTGCGGCATAGTCACCGTGGGTATCCCCGGGACGATAGACAACGACTTGGCGTATACGGACTATACGCTCGGTTTCGACACGGCGGTAAATACCGCCCTCTCCGCGATAAACAACCTGCGCGACACCATGACCTCGCACGAGCGCGTGTGTATAGTGGAAGTCATGGGAAGGAAGTGCGGAGATATAGCCCTCTATGCCGGCTTGGGCGGCGGCGCGGAGGTGATAATCGTGCCCGAAGTGCACAACGACATAGCCCAAATAGCCAAGTCCATAGCCATAAACAAGAGGAAGGGCAAGACCTCCGACATCATCGTGCTTGCGGAGGGAGTGTGCAGGGCGGTGGAGCTAAAACAGCAGCTCAAAGACCAGGGCATAACCTCTTCCATAAAGACCACGGAGCTGGGATATATCCAGCGCGGCGGCGCTCCCACCATGCAGGACAGAATGCTCGCGGCGCAGTTCGGCGTGCGCGCGGTGGACGTACTCTTGGAGGGAAAAGGTTCGCGCGTCGTGGGCATAAAGGACAATAAGATTGTGGACGTGGACACCACGGAAGCGCTCAAAATGCAGCGCGTGTTCAATACCGAACTTTATAACTGCGCAAGCATACTGGGTATGTAAAGCGCAAGACAAGATAAAAACCCGGAGGTATATAACAAATGACCAAATTGGTAGGAGCTTGTATGTTCGGACAGTCGGGCGGCCCGACTTCCGTTATCAACTCATCGGCAGCGGGCGTGTTCCTGGAAGCCATGAAGCATGACTGCATCACGGAGATCTACGGCGCCGCACACGGCATCAGAGGCATACTCGACGAACAGTTCTACGATATGCGCAAAGAGGACGAGGCAGAGTTGAAGCTGCTCAAAAACACCCCCTCTTCCGCCCTGGGCAGCGTGCGCTATAAGCTCAAATCCGCAGACGTAGACGATACGGATTACAAGAGGCTGCTTGAAGTTTTCAAAAAGTACAATATCCGCTATTTCTTCTATAACGGCGGCAACGATTCCATGGATACTTGCAACAAGGTCAGCAAGTATCTGCAAAAGAGCGGTTACGAATGCCGCGTCATGGGCGTACCCAAGACGATAGACAACGACTTGGACGTCACCGACCATTGCCCCGGCTACGGCAGCGCGGCAAAGTACGTCGCCACCACAATGATGGAGCTCAAATTGGACGCAAACGTCTACGATACTCCCATGATAACCGTCGTGGAAGTTATGGGTCGTCACGCGGGCTGGCTCACAGCCGCTTCCGCTTTGGCGTCCTATAAGGGCTTGGGGCCCGACCTCATTTACCTGCCCGAAATTCCCTTTGATACGGACAAGTTCCTCGCCGACGTGGAAAAGACCATGGCTAAGACGGGAGGCAAGTGCATGGTGGCGGTTTCCGAGGGTATCTCCGATGCGGACGGCACCCTAATAGCGGAAAAATTGGGCACCAATCTGGCAAAAGACAGCTTCGGTCATGCTCAGCTGGGCGGCGTGGGCGCGATGCTCTCCAACCTGTGCAAGGGCAAATTCGGCTGCAAGACCAGGGCGATAGAGTTCTCCCTCATGCAGCGCTGCGGCGCGCACCTTGCTTCCAAGGTGGACGTAGAAGAGGCGTTCCGCGCGGGCGCGGCGGCGGTCAGATATGCCGTTCGCGGCACCACGGACAAGATGGTCTACTTTAAGCGCGTAATGAAAGACGGCAAGTATTCTTGCAAGATGGGCATCATGGACGTTGCAAAGGCGGCGAACACGGAAAAGAAGGTCCCCCTCTCGTGGATAATCAACGACGGCACTATGCTCTCCAAGGAGTATGTGGACTACGCAATGCCCCTCATCCAAGGCGACTGCAAAGCCCCGCTGGAAGACGGACTTCCTCGCTTTGCAAAGCTCAAGAAAGTGCTTGCGGAAAAGAAGTAATCGGTAAATACATAGCAAAATCGGCGGCGCCTTCGGGCGCCGTTTTTTCACTTTTTCTTCACTTCGAAAAAATCGTCAAATTGCAATAAATTTCAAATGAAACAGCGATGACTTTGTCTTGCACAGGTCGATTAAGGGCTATTTGATGTAATCTACTTCGAAAAGACCGTCATATGACGGTTTTTTCAAGATGAATTTTTGAGGTTTATTGCGTAAAAAAAGCTCCGCGGCTGCGGAGCGATTTTTTATCGTTTGGCGAATCAAATATTTATCAGATGTACAGATCTTTGGAGGCGAACTCCGGTTCGCAGGTGATGTTCACGCCCATCTTACGCAACACTCCCATATCCGTATCGTTGAGCATACACGACCCGTGCGCTTCCAGTCCGCGCAGTTTGGGGAGCATATCCAAGGCGGCTTTTGCCATGGGATTTGTGGCGGCGCATATGCTGAGAGCAGTGAGAACGTCGTAGAGGTTCAGCTTGTCCTTGTCCGCCTTAAATACGTCTTTTTTCAAACTCTTTATCGGTTCCAGCACCAGCGGGAGCAGGAGCAGCATATCGTCGGATATGCCCGCAAGCGCCTTTACGGAGTTGAGCACGCACGCGGAACACGCCGTCATGAGGGAGGTGGTCCTGCCGGTGATGAATCTGCCGTCTTCCAGCTGAATCGCCACCGCCGTTTCTCCCGACTGCGCGGCTTTATCCAAGGCGGGTTTGACCACCGTCCTGTCCTCCAAAGAAAGTTTGCTTTCGTTCATCAAAAGTTTTATGCGCTGAGGCACCGCGGCTTCGCAAAGCCCCTGCTTATAGTCGCAAGCCGCCTTGTAATAGCGGCGGATTATCTCCTGATTGGCGGCGTAGCGCACCGCTTCGTCGTCGGTTATGGCGAATCCCGCCATATTCACGCCCATATCCGTGGGGGAGCGGTAGAGGTTTTCATCGCCCGTTATCTTGGTGAGTATGGAACGCACGATGGGGAAGCATTCTATGTCGCGGTTATAGTTGACCGTGGTCACGCCGTACGCTTCCAGGTGGTAGGGGTCTATCATATTCACGTCGCCGAGGTCGGCGGTGGCTGCCTCATACGCTACGTTCACGGGGTGTTTCAGGGGGAGGTTCCACACGGGGAAGGTTTCGAACTTGGCGTATCCCGCCTTTACTCCGCGCTTATATTCGTGATACAGTTGGGAAAGGCAGGTGGCGAGTTTGCCGCTTCCCGGACCGGGCGCGGTTATGACCACCAGCGGTTTGGTGGTTTCGATATAGGGATTGGCGCCGTAGCCTTCGTCGCTTACTATGGTGTTCACGTCTGTGGGATAGCCCTTGGTCTTGCGGTGGATATACACTTTTTCTCCGCGCCTCTCCAGCTTGCGCACGAACACGTCCGCCGCCGGCTGACCTTCGTACTGCGTCACGGTCACGGAATTTATGGATATACCCAACTTGCGGATTTTGTCTATAAGGCGCAGCACGTCCATATCGTAGGTGATTCCGAAGTCCGCCCTGATTTTATTGCGCTCTATGTCGCCCGCACTCACGACGAATATGATTTCCGTCTTATCTTTAAGCGCGCGCAGTATGTTTATCTTGGCGTTGTAGGCAAAGCCGGGAAGCACTCTCGCGGCGTGCATATCGTCGAAAAGTTTGCCGCCGAACTCCAAATACAGTTTATTATTGAATTTTTCTATTCTTTGCAGAATTTTCTCCGTCTGCAATCGGGCGTATAGATTGCTGTCAAAACCCTTTTTCATACCTTACTTGTCCTTTGAATGTATATGAATATTCTATCACATCGCCATAAAAAGGGCAACAGGCTGGCAGCTGTTTTCTCAACTAAAATCTCTCTTCCGCGTTGAAAGAGAAAACTTCTTTTCGAGCGCGAAAAAACGCCTCGGAAAGCTCCGAGGCGTCGTCGATTGCAAGACGATCATCTCTTGCGGTATCCGCACTTGGGGCAGACGCCGTTTTCGTCGAGGGCTATGCCGCACAGGGGGCAGCGCTCGATGACGTTTTCGGTGCGGAAGTCGGCGGTGGCAGCGTTGACGCCGCTGGTGAAGGTCAGCTTGGCTATGTTCAGTTTATCCTTCAACAGCTCGTAGACTATCTTTATCATGCCCTCCACGGTCATGGTTTCCTTTGTCACCACCAGTCGGCAGTCGGGATATGCGGTGGCAAGTTCCGTCTTGAACGCCGCGCCCTTCATGGTGTTCTGCGGTGCGCCGTTTTTTATCCCTTGCTTTTCGTATACGTCCAAGACTGCGGGGAGCAGGGGATCGTCCTCGCGCAATATGAGGGCATGGTCGAAGTTTTTCAACACCTCCCAGGCGGTCTTTTGAATTTCGTTGCAGGGGAACACCATGTTCACCCCTTTATTTATGCTGTCTTCCACCTCTATGGTGAGTACTCCGGTATGTCCGTGCAGATATTGCGCTTCGCCCTTAAAGCCGTAAAAACGATGTGCATATTGCAGATCTATTGTGGTAATGCTTCTCATAGTCTTTTTCTCCTCATTTTCGATATTTTTTGTGTTTTGCGCATAAAAATGCTTGCAATGCGGCCGTTACAGGGGTGTCGTCGCCGCCGCGGTTGCCACGCGCCGCAGCTCCCCGAATGTCAGATCAAAATTTAAGTCCTCCCGATAGCTAAGAAAAGGTGTTGATCGGCGGCTCAGCGCTGCCTTGCCAGATGATTTGAAATATTACTCTCTATCACAGAGAGAGTTTGCGTGAGGTGTTCCATGTCGGATTTTTCCAATCCGGCAGTAAATATCAAGGTCAGCTTGTGCAGATCGGCGAAAATCGCGCCCAAATGCTCCTCGGCTTTTTGCGTCTTGTATATGTGGTTTACGCGGCGGTCTTGCACGTCGTGTTCTTTGCGCACGAACCCCTTGCGTTCCAATGACTGTACCGTGCGGGCGGTAAGGGCTTTGTCCACTCCCACAAGGGAGGTGAGCTCTTCCTGCGTGGCGCCGTCGCGTTCGGACAGGGCAATGAAGAAGGGGACTTCCGCTATGCTTATGCCGTAGTTCTTCACCACCATGCCTACGCACGCCTGCACCTTCCTGCATATATGGAACATATCGCACGGTAAATACATCACAGTTCCTCCGGTCCGTCTTTCTTACGCTCATTATACGGCACATTAGTTGACTTGTCAACTATCTTTTAGAAAATTTTACATACGTCTTTTCGTAAAATTGGGTCTTGAAAAATAAAAATAGATGTTCTATAATATAAATACGGACAATTTCCGATTTTATCAGAAAAGGAGAGAATTATGAGAAAAGCATTTATTTGCCCTACCAAATACGTTCAGGGCGAAAACGAGTTGCTCAACCTGGGCTATTTTATAGCCTCGTACGGCAAGAATGCGCTGCTTATTGCGCACAAAGACGATATTGCGCGCGTGCAGGACAAGCTGGACGCCACCTGCAAGAAGTTCGGCGTGGAGCTTATCGAAAGCCCTTTTACGGGTGAGTGCTCCCGCGCGGAGATCGAGCGTTTGCGCAAGATAGGCAAAGAGAACAAGTGCAAGTGCATCATCGGTCTGGGCGGAGGAAAGGCGATAGATACCTCCAAGTGCGTGGCGGAGGGCGTGACTCCGCTCATCATCGTGCCTACGATAGCGGCAACGGACGCGCCCACGTCCCATTCGGCGGTGGTATATACCGAGGACGGAGCGTTCGACGACTACTTCTACTTCAAGCGCAGCCC
>CALWRK010000026.1 GCA_944383935.1 uncultured Clostridia bacterium | reverse complement strand
ATTTTTTCAAGTCGCTATCGCTCGTCATAAAATTATGCCGACTTGAAAAAATCATATTAACCTTATCTCCCTCCCTTCTTTCAGCGCTTTTTTCGCTGCAATGCCTATCTTCACCGCCTGCAAGCCGTCTTCTATGCCCACGGGGACGGGCTTGTCGTTTTGCACGCAGTCGATAAATTCCGATATCTCCCTGACATACGCCTGCATATACCGTTCCAAGAAGAAGTAGAGGGGTTTTTCGCTTGTGACCCCGTCCTTATCCGACAGCACCGCGGTGGAGGAAGTATCGTTGCCGACGGCTATTTGACCCAGTTCGCCGAAAGCTTCCGCTCGTTGATCATATCCGTAGGCGGCGCGTCGGCAGTTGTCTATCACCGCCAAAGCTCCGCTTTTGAGGCGCATGACTATAACGGCGGTATCTATATCCCCCGCCTTTCCTATCTCCTCATCCACCATGACGCCGCCCATGGCGTACACGCTCTCCACCTCTTCTCCCGAGAGGAAGCGCACCATGTCAAAGTCGTGAATGGTCATGTCCAGGAAGATGCCTCCGCTCACCTTTATGTAATTTACGGGCGGGGCGGCGGGGTCGCGCGAGCATATTTTCAGCACGTTGAGCGCGCCTATCTTGCCCTCTTTCACCGCCCGGCGCACGGCGGAAAAGTTGTGGTCGAAGCGGCGGTTGAAGCCCACCTGATATTTGAGGTTTTTCCCTTCCAGCGCACTCTTTACTTTCAAGATATTGTCCACGTCGTGATCGACGGGTTTTTCGCAAAAGACGTGCTTACCCGCCTCTATCGCCTCTATCGAGATGGGGGCATGAGTGTCTGTGGAAGAACAGATCAAAACGGCTTGTATCTCCTTGTCCGCAAGTATCTCGCGATAGTCTTTGGTTATCTTGCCCACGCCGAAACTTTTGATGTATTCGGCAGTGTCTTTACTCATGAAAGGATCCGCCATGGCGGCGACTTCCGCGCCCTTTACATAGCGGGATATGGATTCCAGATGCACCTTGCCTATTCTGCCTGCGCCTATGATTCCTACTTTCATAACTCCTCCTAGATTGTTCCGTCCCAAGTGGATACCTTGGTGGATTTTGCCTCGTGCTCGTCAAACCAGTGCGTGGTAACCGTCTTGCTGTCCGTGAAAAATTTGAAACTGTCCCTACCCAGACAGTGCAGATCTCCGAAGAAGGAGTTCTTGTGCCCGGTGAAGGAGAACACGCCCACCGGCACGGGGATCCCCACGTTTACGCCCACCATTCCGCCGTGAGTATAGCGCGTGAATTCGCGGGCATAGTAGCCGTTTTGAGTATAGATGACCGAGCCGTTGGCAAAGGGGTTTGCATTCATCACGGCAAGCCCTTCTTCAAAGGTCTTTACCCTCTTTATGCACAAAACGGGACCGAATATCTCCCTCTGTCCCACGCTCATTTCGGGAGTGACGTTATCCAAAATCGTGGGTCCGAGGTAGAACCCGTTTTCATAGCCGTCCACCTTTACTCCCCTGCCGTCCAGCACGAGAGTCGCGCCCTCTTGAACTCCTTTTTCTATCCACGCTTCCACGCTCTTTTTATGCTCGGCGCTGTATACGGGACCCAGCGTAGTGGTCTTTTCGTAGGCAGGACCCACCTTCACCTTTTCTTTGGCTAGGGCGACCAGCCGCTCCACCAGCTTGTCCGCTATGCTCTCCTGCACCACCGCCACGGGAAGCGCCATACACCTTTCTCCCGCGCAGCCGTATGCGGCGTTAATTATGCCGGCGGCGGTGCGCTCCAATGCGGCGTCCTCCAAGACAAGCGCGTGATTTTTCGCTTCGCACAGGCACTGTACGCGCTTGCCGTACTTGGCGGCAGTTTCGTAGATATACCTGCCCACCGTGGTGGAGCCTACAAAGGAAATGCCCGCTATCTTGGGGTTGGAGATGAGCTCCTGCGTATCGTTCCTGTCGCAGCTGACTATGTTCAAAACTCCGTCCGGCAAGCCCGCCTCCTTATACAACTCCGCTATGCGCAGAGAGGTCATGGGGGTGGCTCCCGCCACTTTCAGCACTATCGCGTTGCCGCACGCGATGCACACGGGCGCCATCCAGCCCATGGGTATCATCGCGGGGAAGTTGAAGGGAGCAATGCCGGCGAATACGCCCATCGGCTCGCGGTAGAGGACGGTGTCGTACCCCGAGGAAGCGTCCATTAGGCTCTCCCCTTGTAGAAGGGAGGGCATATTGCACGCCAGTTCCGTGCCCTCTTTGGCTTTGAGGATATCCCCCTTGCTCTCCTCCCAGTTTTTGCCGTGTTCGGTGGCGCACAACAGGGTGAGTTCGTCCATGTGCTCTATGAGCAAATCGCGCAATTTATACAGCACCTGCACGCGTTTTAGCACGGGTACGCGGCTCCACTTTTCGTAGGCGGCGTGGGCATTGTCTATCACCTGCGCCACTTCCTTTGCGGTACAGCGCGGCATACGCGCGATCTGTTCGCCGGTGGAGGGATCGAACACGGGATAGTATTTACCCGTTTCCGACTGCACGAAAGTGTTATTCGTGAAGTACTTTAATGTCTTTACTGCCATAATTTTCTCCTTTGCCTTGTTTCTTATATCCCCGCCTTTTCGGCGATGTATTTCCTTGCCTTTAACGCATATTCCAGCGGATCGGCGAGCGCGGGATCCTGCTCTGCCTCCACTATCATCCAGCCCTTGTAGTTTGCCCTATCCAAGATGTCAAACACGCGGGTAAAGTCTATACAGCCGTCCCCGGGCACGGTGAAAGTGCCTACGCGCACGCCCTGCAAAAAGGACATATTCTCCCTCTTCACCCTCTCTGTCGCCTCGGGGCGAATATCTTTGAGATGGACGTGCTTCACCCTGCCGATATGCCTTTTGAGCACCTGCAAATAGTCCTCCCCGCAATAGGCAAAATGCCCGGTATCGTAAAGCAAAAACACCAGCCGAGGGTCGGTCATGTCCAACAGCCTGTCCGTTTCCTCCGCCGTCTGGACCACCGTTCCCATGTGGTGATGGTAGGTGAGTTTTATACCCATGTCGCGCGCTATCTCGCCCAGCCTGTTCAATCCGGAGGCGAGTTTTTCCCACTCCTCCCCGTTCATCACATACTTATCGCCGAAAACGGGGGCGTTCAAATTCCCCTGAATGCTGTAACTTTGTTCGGAAGCGCCTATGACGTCCGCGCCCATCTCTTTAAGGAATTTGCACTGTGCAATAAAGTCTTTTTCCACCCCTGCCATGGGTTTTGTGAGAATAAAAGAGGAGAACCATTGGTTTGCTATTCTCAAATTCCTCAGCGCAAGCGCCCTCTTCAAAACCGCCGTATCCTTGGGAAATTTATTTCCCACTTCGCACCCGTCATATCCTGCGAGCGCCATCTCGCTCACGCACTGTTCAAAGGTGTTTTTTTCGCCCAAATCGGGCATATCGTCGTTTGTCCACGCTATGGGCGCAATGCCCAATTTGATGTCCTGTTTTCTCATGCTTCCCTCTTACTTTATATTTGATTTTTCAATATTTGCGCGCCTTTGACAGGTGCTTTTCCCTCTCCTTTTTCGCCTCTTCCTGCCCTGCCGTGCGCGGATTTTGCGTTACGCCCACATTCCACCAGCCGTCGTAACCGTGGGTCATCGTCTTGGGCGCGACTTTTATGTCGATAAGCGTAGATACTTCCTGCTTCAATGCGTCCTTTATGGCGGCGCACAGTTCTTCCCTTGTGCGCGCGGTATATCCCTTACAGCCGTATCCTTCGGCGACTTTTGCAAAATCTATGTTCATAAACTCCCCTCCGCGTATGGGGTCATCTCCCCTGCGATACCTCAGCTCCGTGCACAGCGCGTCCACTCCCTGCTCCATCTGCAAGTTGTTTATACAGCCGAAAGAGGCGTTGTCGAACAGCAGTACATTTATCTTCACCCCCTCTTGGAGGGCGGTGACCAGCTCTGAATGCAGCATGAGAAAACTGCCGTCGCCCGCCATGGCGTATACTTCGCGCTCCGGCGCTGCCAATTTGCTGCCCAACGCGCCCGCTATCTCGTACCCCATGCACGAATAGCCGTATTCCATATTATACGAATCCTTGGCGTTTGTAGTCCACATACGCTGCAAATCGCCGGGCAGAGAACCTGCGCTACCCACTATTATCGCGTCCTTGGGTATGCATTCTCGCACCGCGGCAACCGCCGCCGTCTGAGCCATGCCTCCGCCGTGCGCCTTCAAAAATCCGCCTATGGCGTCGGGCATTTTAGCGGCTATCTCCCCCTTGGAATTTTCCGTCGCCTCCGCTTTGGCAAGGCGGTCATACTCTTGCTCCCACCTGCCCTTTGCCGCGGCTATCTCTCCCGTCCATTTGCTCTTGTAATCCCCCAAGGCGATACGCAGAATTTCCAAGCCCGCCCTGGCGTCGCAAGTCATCTTCACCGCGTCCAACTTTCCGCCGTGGAAGGGGGACATATTCAACGTAAGCGCCTTTTTACCCGCAAAAAGCTCCTTGCTGCCCGTGGTGAAATCGGTAAAGCGCGTGCCTACGCCTATTATCAGATCTGCCTGCCTTGCCAATTCGTTTGCGCAGGAATTGCCGGTAACTCCCAAACCTCCCGCGTTGAGGGGATGGGAAGACGGCAACGCGCTCTTGCCCGCCTGCGTTTCCGCAAAGGGGATATTCGCGTCCTCGCACAGCTTTTTCAACGCCTCTCCCGCCTCCGAATATCGCACGCCGCCGCCCGCTATAAGCAGGGGTTTGGACGCCGCCTTGATGAGCGCGACGCCCTCTTCCAGCTCCTCTTTTACGGGCAGAGGGCGGGGAATTTTATGCACCCGCTCACGGAAGAACTCCTCGGGATAGTCGTACGTTTCCCCCTGCACGTCCTGCGGGAGGGCGATCGCCACCGCGCCCGTGTGTGCCGGGTCGGTGAGTACGCGCATGGCGTTGATGAGCGCGCTCATGACCTGTTCGGGGCGCTCTATCCTGTCGAAATATCTGGCTACGGCGCGAAAGGCGTCGTTTGTGGTGATGGTTGCCGAATACAGCTGTTCTATCTGTTGGAGGACGGGATCGGGCTGTCGAGATGCGAAGGTATCGCCCATAAATAGGAGCAGAGGGATGTTGTTCGCCGTGGCGGTGCCCGCCGCCGTGACCATGTTCGCCGCCCCCGGACCTATGGAGGAGATGCAGGGCAAGATCTTGCGCCTGTTGTGCTGTTTTGCGTACGCTATCGCCGCGTGCGCCATGCCCTGTTCATTCTTGCCCTGATATACCTTAAAGCCGTGCTTTGCCATGGAGAGCGCCTCTCCCACGCCCAGCACACAGCCGTGTCCGAAGATGGTGAAAAACCCCTCCGCAAACTTCTCTTTCACCCCGTCCAAAGACACATATTGCCTGTCTAAAAACCTGATTATCGCCTCTCCGGCGGAAAGTCGTATCGTACTCATGATTCCCCCTTCGAATTATTCTTCCCAGTGCCTGAACCGCGCGTCCACTATGCGCGTCTTGTCCCACGGATCGCCGTCAAGATGCCTGATAATCCAGCAGCAGTACATGGGATAGCCGGGCGCCGTAACCTGGACGTGCGTCTTGCCGCCCGGAAAACAGCCCGCGCTTCCGTCCTTTATCGTATGCGCTTCCTCGCCTATAAAGCAGGCGCCGAAACCCTCCGGCGTAGGCAGTTTATAGTAGTACACCTCCGGCTGCGGATGGTAGTGGGGAAGATAGCTCCACCACCTGCCCTGACGCGCCAGCACCTCGCCCACCACCAAGTTGGAATAGGGGGCGTTGGAGTAGTCGAACAGCGTGTTCACGTCCCTGACCGCCGTATTCTCCCACAACCCCTCGCAGGACACGCTGCGGATGACATCCTCCTTGGAGTAGAATTTCGCGGGAAAGACCCTCTCGTTCTCGGTGGCGACGTATATCACCTCGCAATCGGTTATCGCGCTCACGCTGACAGTGCAACCCTTGCACGCGTGCATACATACGGGCAGGTCGGCGAACACGTCCGTACGGAAAGCGCGCTCCTTCACACTGCCGCAAGAGAGGACCACCTCCCCCTCCGTGAGCAGAATACATATCTCCTTGTCCGCCCTAACAAAGCGCCTGCGCGTGCCCGCACTCATGCGCACCACGCAGATATCCATGAGCATATCCCTGTTTTTGCCGCTTGCGGAGCAGATCTTCTTTATGCCGTCTTTATTGAATTCGGGATACAAAAAAGCCATATTTCCTCCTTATTTACGGGCGACCATGTCGCCGTACTCCTCCTTTTCCCTGCGTATGAACTCTTCCAGCTGGCTCATCGTGGGCATGAACTGCGAACAGCCGTGCGCCGCTACCAGCATGGATGCGGACGCGCTGCCCATCTCCAAACAGTCCATAATTTCCCTGCCCGCAAAAAGCCCCGCCAAGAACGCAGACCCGTATCCGTCCCCGCCGCCGAAAGACTTGAACGCCTTTACGGGAAACGGCTTTATGTCGTACTTTTTGCCGTCGCAGGTGTGGGCGGTGGACCCGTCCTTTCCGTGCTTTATGATTACTATCTTAACCCCCTTGCCCGTCCAGTACGCCGCGGTGGCTTCATCTGAAGACGCGGGCATATATATGCTCTCGGTGAGGTCGTACTCCTCCCTGGAACCCATTATGATGTCCGCCTTTTCCGCCACGGCGGTGTAATATACGGAGATCTCGTCCCCGCTCTTCCAGTTATACGGGCGGTAATCTATGTCGAAAATCACGCGCGTGCCCGCCTTTTTTGCGAGCAATACGGCTTTGAGCGCCGCCTCGCGAGAAGGACTCTGCGCCAGCGCCGTACCCGAAATAAGCAGGGCCGAGGCGGAAGAGATATACCCTTCATCCACGTCCTTTGGCTCCAACATGAGGTCGGCTATGCCGTCGCGGTACATGAGTATGCTGCTTTGAGTGGGAGAGAGTATCTCCGTAAACGTCAATCCCAGCTTTTCCCCATGCTCCGCCTTGGTTATATGAGAGGTATCTATCCCTTCTTTTTGAAAAAAATCAGTGACGTATTCGCCGAATCTGTCGTCCGAAACCTTGCCGATAAAGCCCACCTTGCAGCCCAGCCTTGCCAAACCCACGGCGACGTTGGCGGGAGAACCTCCCAAATACTTCCTGAATTCGCTGCTTTCCGAAAGCGGCTTGAAATAGTCGAGCGGATTGAAGTCTATCGCCACTCTACCCAGGGCGATCAAATCGAGCGCCCGCCCTTTTTCAAAGGTTACATAATTCATAATTTCCTCCCGAAAGGGGGGAATTGACGTAAAATTCACCCCTTATATCTCAATAATAATATATCCGGAGGGTTTTTGCAATGGTAAAAACAAATAAGGGATAGGCAAATTCCCGTTTTATCCATAATTTTTTATTTGTGAAAATGCCGCTGCCGCCATGCAAAAAGACCGATATTCAGCTTTAATGAAGTTTGCGCGTAAAATTTTTACAAGTTTATGGTGCAAAACTCATTTTTTCTGTTATAATATATACAAATCGACATAACGCTCATTGTTGGAGCGCGCGCGGGGAAATTATGCGCGCAGACGGAGGTGAGGATGGCTGCTTCCGCCGCGAAAGAGAAGGAAAAGGATATAAAGATAATCGCGTCTGCCACGGGCAGCGGCGTGAATTTTGTTTTGGGAATTACCAAAGTTTTATGCGGCGTATACACAAACAGCATAGCCATAATCTCCGACGGAGTAAATAATTTCGGGGACGTGTTTTCTTCCGCCGGCGCGGCGGTGGGTTTTTCTTTGGAGGGCAAGGCACATAAACGTTTTCCCTCGGGTCTGGGACGGACGGAGTATGCCGTGACCTTGCTTATGGCGATTATCATAATCGCCGTTGGAGGAGTTTTCGCCTGGCAGGCTTCGGACAGGTTCTTTTACCATCCCGTGGTCACCTTTTCCTGGGTGCAGTTCGGGATAATTGCAGCCACAATCGCGATAAAGGCGGGCATGGCGGCGGGATACGGACTGCTTTACAGGCGCTTCCGCTCGGACGTGATAAAGGCGCTTACGGTGGACAGCATATTGGACGCGTGCATAACGCTGTTTACGCTCGTGGGGCTGTTTTTGGCGCGCTACATCTCTTTTCCCGCAGACGCGGCGGTGGGGCTTGCGGTGAGCATAGTCATGATATTGCAGGGAATAAAGCTGCTTATAGACGCCATGTATAAACTGCTGGGAGGCAGGGACGAAAAGCGAGAGAGGGGTTTGAGGGCGCTCGTCCTCGATCAAAAGGGAGTAAAGGGGGTAAAGTTACGGCTGTACGACTGCGGCGCAAAGCGCGCGGAGGCGTATGTGAGTGTGGAGTATGAAGAATGGGCGGGGCAAGACGACGTGCTTGCCGCGGAAAGGACTATTAAGGCGGTGGCGGAAAAATACGGGATTTTCGTCACGTTCGCCAAAATAGAGGAGGAAATATGAGAGAAAGGGAAGAAAGAGAAGCGCCGGACGCTCCCGCTTTGCAGGACGCGGAAGTACCCGCCCCTCCTTCCGAGGAAGAGGGCGCAAAGTATTTTGAACAAGAGCCGAAAAAGAAGAAGAGAAAGCGCCGCAAGGACATGACGCCCGAAGAAAAGAAAAAGCGCCGCAAGCGCGACCTGATAATCGTGGGGTGCGTGTTCGGCTTGATCGCCGTGTTCTGCGGCATATGCGCCATAGTCAGCTATGTGGGCTATTCGGGCAATTTCGACTATATCGCCACCATAGAAGCGGTGGAGTATACCTCCCCATTCACCTTGATAGACGCGGAGGAGAGCGATACGGGATATTACGAGTTCGTGGCGTCTTCCCCGGACGACGAATTCCGCATACTCCACCTAACCGACATACATTTGGGCGCAGGTCCCTTCTCCGCACAAAAGGACCGCTGGGCAATAGACGCCGTGAGGACGGTGGTGCAGCGCGTGAAGGCGGATTTGGTGATAGTCACGGGCGATCTGGGTTTTCCCGTGCCCTACGCCGCGGGTACTTTGAACAATAAGCGGGAAATAGAGATGTTCGGCACGCTCATGGAAGAGCTAGACGTATACTGGACGGTGTGCTTCGGCAACCACGATACGGAAATTTACAGCCTGTATAACCGCGAGGAGATCTCCGACTATTTTGTGGAGATGAACGAGAGCAATACCTGGGATAAGTTCCTCTACCGCGAAGGTCCCGAAGAGCTGGCGGGCTACGGCAACGACATAATCTTGGTGCGCCACCCCGACAGCGAGGATGTGCAGATAGTGGATACCGCCTCCTATGACTCAAACGTGGAAAACACACGCCTCACCCAGGCAATGGTCATGTTCGATTCGCATTCCTATACAGACGGCGACTACTTCGGCATAGCCTGGAAGTACGACAATATTCATCAAGATCAAATAGACTGGTACGCCAAAGAGATGGACGCCCTGGCTCAATATAACGGCGGCGAAGTGAAAAACCTTATCTTCTTCCACATACCCCTGCGTGAGTACGGAAAATATTGGGACGAATATAAAAATAACGGGCACCAAAATACCGATACCGTAACCTATGTGTTCGGCAAGGCGGGCGAAAGCGGCGAAAAATCTTACCCCGGCGTGGATGAGGATTTGGTGTTCGAAACGGCGGTGGAAAAGGGCGCAAACGCCATATTCTGCGGACACGACCACTATAACACCTTTGCCATAGACGTCACCGTGCAAAACAGCGCGGGCGAGGACGTAACAATCCGCTTGGAATACGGCATGAGCATAGACTATATAGCCTACGCGGGTATTTCCAAAAATATAGAACAGCGCGGCGGTACCGAGATTAAAGTTTCTCCCGACGGTTCTTTCCAAAGCCGCCAAAGACCCTACCAGGGCAATGACGATATGGAGTGGAGGTAAAGATGCCTTTTCCATGGCGGCGTGACGCTGCCCCATGAACGCCTTGCAAAGACAAAAAAGGAAAGCATAGCTGCTTTCTTCGCACAAGTAAAAGTCAGCGCCCTGAAAAATCGTGAGATTTTTTCAGGGCGCTTCCGCTTGCTTTCCCTATAACAGTGCATTGAAAAATTATTTATTCGTCCGCTTCCTTTTCCAATTCCGCTTGAATTTTTGCATTGAGCGCCCTGCTCTCTTCGGCGTTGTCTGCCACGGTGGAAACATATATCTTCAACTTGGGTTCGGTGCCGCTGGGGCGTACGCACGCCCACATATCTCCGCCCAGGTCGTATTTGAGCACGTTTGCCTTGGGCAGATTTATGAGCTCTTTCTTGCCGTCCTTATACAGTTTTACGGATACGGAGTAGTCGGACACGCTCTTCACGTCCATACCGCCCAGGGATATGGGCGCGTTTGCGCGCAACTTCTCCATTATCTTCGCCATCTTCTCCATGCCGTCCAGCCCCTTGAAGGTGAGCGATTTGCTGGTTTCGGTGAAGTAGCCGTACTTCTCCCACAACTCTTTTAATCTGTCGTATACGGTCTTTCCGTGCGCTTTCAAATAACAGGCAAGTTCCGCCGCGAGCATAGACGCCACTACTGCATCCTTATCGCGCGAATGCGTACCGCGCAGATAACCATAACTTTCTTCAAAGCCGAACATAAAGGTACGGTGACCGTTGCCCTCCCACTCTTTTATCTTTTCGCCTATGAATTTGAAGCCGGTTAGCACGTCGTACACCTTTACCCCATAGTCCTTTGCTATGCGGTTTGCAAAGCGCGAAGTGACTATCGTCTTGACCACCGCCGCGTTCTCGGGCAGCTCTCCGCGCTGCTTGCACCTGCCCAAGACGTAGTCCATAAGCAGGCTGCCTATTTGATTACCCGTTAGGGTGACGAACTGTCCTTCGCGATTCCTCACGGCTATGCCCATGCGGTCGCAGTCGGGGTCTGTGCCTATGACTATGTCGCTGCCCGTCTTGTTTGCAAGCGCGATGCCCATCGCCAGCGCCTCCGGCTGTTCGGGATTGGGCATGGAAACGGTGGAAAACTCCGGGTCGGGCAGTTTCTGCTCCTCCACCACGTCCGCATTGATACCCATGCGCGCCAACATGGTAGTTACGGGCTTCCAGCCGCTGCCGTGCAGAGGGGAATACACTATCTTTATGCTCCCTCCCACCTTTGCCACTTCCTCGGGAGAAAGGGACAGCTTGGAAAGCTCCGCGTAATACCTTTCGTCCACGCTTTTTCCTATCACGGTTATCCTGTCGGAAAGGGAGAAATTGTCCTTGCCCAAAATGTCCCCGTGTTTGCTTGTGACCACGTCCTGACGCGGCACGCCGAAATAGTCCGCCTTTTCCATATACGCCACCACGCGCGCAGTGGCGTCGGGGGACATCTGAGCGCCGTCCTCGCCGTACACCTTATATCCGTTATACTCCTTGGGATTGTGGCTGGCGGTGATCATTATGCCCGCCTTACAGCCCATATATCTCACGCCGAAAGAACACATGGGCACGGGACGCACGTCTTCGTAGATATATACCCTCACGCCGAACGCTCCCAAAACGCGCGCCGCCGTCATGGCAAATTCAAAGGACATACGGCGCGTATCGTAAGATATGAGCACACCCTTTTCCTGCGCCTTTTCGTCTATGATGAACTTGGCAAGTCCCTCCGTGGCGCGCGCGACGGTGTATTCGTTCATGTTGGCTATGCCCATGCCTATTACTCCGCGCATTCCCGCCGTACCGAACGCCAGCGGCAAAGAAAATCTCTCCTTTATCTCCTTGTCGCCCGCCGCGGCGATGGCTTCCATCTCCGCCGCATACTCGCCGCCCGCTTTGCTTTGCCATAGTTTGAATGTGTCTTTGTAATTCATAATAATACCTCTTGTTTGTCCTCTAATATTATAAAGCAAGCGCGCAAGGAATGCAAGAAATTTTTTACGGCGAACCGCTGCGGGAAACTCTTTCTTTCCCCGCGCCGTACATCGCCCTTTTAAGAAGATATCCTCTTAAATCAAAAAAGCGTCGCCCCGCCCTCTCCCGACATCGAAACGGCTTGAACGGCTTGGCGCAATATCGCATTTGCAGCCGCCCTAAGAGTGCAAATATTCCCGCTTGAAGAGATAAGCTCGACGGACACGGGGGAGCTATCCGCGCCCGTGAGCCGCCTTAGGCGGCGCGCCACGCCGTTATTTCCGTCCTTGACGGGGCAAGCGAGCAGTTTTTCGATATGCCTTTTGAGCAAGCAATAGTGGGTGCAGCCCAGGACGGCGGCGTCGAAGCGAGTGCCCCTGTACGGGGCGAGGATTTGAGTGAGAAGCTGCTTTGCGCTCAAAAAGGAAGGGAAGGATTTTTCTATCTCCGCCGCCAGCAGATTGCAGCGGGGAAAGGTACACTCCGCACCTTGACTCAGGCGTAGAAACCGGGAGGAAGAGAGGGTGGCGGGGGTGGCGAGCACGCACAGCTTTTTCCCGTATATTTTCGCCGTATTTATACATGGCTCCGTCCCTACGAATGTAAAACTTTCAAATTCCGCCCTCAATTCGTCTATGGCACAGGCGGTGGCTGTGTTGCAGGCGAGCACTATACACTCCGCTCCCTCGCGCATAAGTCTTTCCGCTCCGCTTTTCACGGTGAGGTATATCTCATCCTTCGATTTATTGCCGTAAGGGCAGTGTGCGTCGTCAGAAAAATACACATAGCTGCCGCCGCCGCGCACGCGGATTATCTCCGCCAGCGTAGTGAGTCCGCCTATTCCCGAATCCATCACTCCGATGAGCATATCACAGTATATGCTTTTTCTTCGGCTTTTTTGTCTATCTGAGCGCTTTTTCCAAGGCGAGGGCTATGACCTTGCCGCATTTGGACACCTGCTCGTCTATGTCTGCGGGCGTGACCACATAGTCTTTCAGCTTGTCCACGCCCAGATCTCCCAGTTTAATGACCAGCGGCACTCCCACGGATATCACCCTGCCCGTAACTTTCGTCCGCTTTGAATTTCCCACACCGCTCCCCGGTATCATGGCGAAGTTTCCCAGCTGGTAGCACCTGCCCAAGCGCTCGTAGCGTGACGTGGCGAGGCTGTCCGTCAGGACGGTGAGGTCGGGCTTTATCCGCTCGCTCACGCAAGAGATTATCTCCGCGCTCTCCACGCCCGTGACCGCACTCACCTGCGGAGCTATCAGGCTGAAATGCGGTTTGCCGCCCGCACTCAGGTGGGAAAGCACGGTATTGCCCAGCGCGTCGGCAGTCATCCCCCTGTTTCCCAGCCCCACAATGAGCACTTCTTTCAACCCCTCCCCCGCCATTTTGCCTATATAGCAGGACAGCAGCTTTATCGCCGCCTCTTCGTCCGCCCCCTCCGTCACGGTGTAGTACTCCCCCTCATCGGGCAGTATTCCGTGCGTGACGCGACAGCCGCGGCGCACATATTCCTCCTCTTTCAGCCCTTTTACGGCTGCCGTTTCCAATAAAAGCCGATTATATTTCATGCGTAAAGTGTGCCCATGTTGCAAAAATTTATAATATTTACAGATAAATTCCTTGCTTTTCCCTTTTTTATATGCTAAAATTGACTAGCAAATAACAGTAAAAGTATCCATCGGAGGAGTAAAAATGCCGCAGATCAAATCTCAGAAGAAGAGAGTTATAACCAACGAAAAAGCAAACGAGAGGAACGCTGCCAAGCGTACCCGCGTGAGAAACAGCGTGAAGAAGTTCCGCGCAGCCGTCGCCGCCGGCGATGTCGAGCTCGCCAAAAAACTTCTCCCCGAAACCATCTCCCTCATAGACAGGGCAAAGAGTGACGGTGTATATAAGGACAACACCGCTTCTCGTAAGGTTGCGAGGCTGTCGAAAGAGTTGCATAAAATAAGTGAACAATAAAAGGAATGAGGGTATCGAGGCTGAAAGCCTTTGGTACCCTTTCTTTTTTCGCTTGCTTGAGGGGAAACCCGTTCATTGAAAATATCTTTTCTTTTCTCATCAAATTTTAATGATACCCGCACCCAACCCCAAGAGGGTATTTTTCAAAATGCTTGCTTTTTCATCGCAGGGATTTTTGCGCGGTTTTGCGCTTGCCCTGCTTTTTCGGGTATCGCTAGTTCATATGCAGATAAATAAATAGCGTATCGGGTATCCGTAGATAGATGTCTACGCGCAAAGAGATTTGTAGGGCAAATCTCCACGCGCCCTCTCGTCGCCTTGGCGGTTTGAGGGCCGCTTTTCGGACGTAACGGCAGTTTGACTTATAGTCTTGTTACGAACTTCCTAAAAATATCACTTTTTACCTTCACGATAAGGCTGGATTTTATTATATATGTTAGATGAAGGTAAAAAATATCGCTTTTCGGAAGTAATGATAGCTTGCCTTTTTTCATTGCTATGAACTTCCGAAA
>CALWRK010000025.1 GCA_944383935.1 uncultured Clostridia bacterium | reverse complement strand
ATATGTGAAAGTAAAATAATTCCGCAGTTGGGGAATATTCGTTTGAATGATCTAACGCCTCAACTTTTGCAAAAGCAAATAGCGACATTAAGCGCTTGCCTTGCGCCGTCTACGATAAATGTTGCGGTTACGGTAATGCAACTTTCTTTGAAAGCGGCTGTAAGGCAAGGACTTTTGCTGTCATCTCCGGCAACATCAGTTCAACGCCCTAAGGCTGCGCAAAATAGGGTCAAATGCTTTTCATCGCAAGAACAAAGCAAGATAGAAAGTTATATTCTTTCTCGTAAAAAGCCATATCTCTGCGGTATACTCATCAGTCTTTATACGGGTCTTAGGATAGGGGAATTGCTAGCCCTTGAATGGGGTGATATAGATTTGAAAAGAGGATTGCTCAGCGTAAACAAGACTTGCTATTACGGCAAAACCGCGCAGGGTGAATATGCTCGCATTGTCGGCGAACCCAAAACTGGCAGCGGCATGCGCATAATTCCGTTGCCCGCGCAAATTGTTATGCTTATGAAACAGATGAAGAAATCCGCTTTATCGATATATGTGATAGAATGGCACGGCAAGCCCGTCAAAATGCGCTCATATCAGGCATTATTTCACTCAATATTGCGGCAAATAGGTTTACCCGTGCGCGGCTTTCACACTTTGCGCCACACGTTTGCCACGCGAGCGATCGAGTGCGGAATGGATGTGCGCACCCTTGCGGATATATTAGGGCATAAAGATCCCAAAATAACCCTTCAAATATATGCCCATTCTTTGATGGGGCACAAGTGCGCGATGATGAATAAGCTAGTAAAGTATTGCGGATTGAATATAAGTGATGACTAAAAAAGTGCGCCTAATATATTGTATTGCGCACTTTTTATCTCTATAAATAATTATAGTAAAGTTTATAATAAAAGTCAATGCGAAAATTGTCATTTTATAAAGTGCGCCCAATAATATACAGCAATAATAGTCATATATAAAACTGCCCGTATCAATATATTCCACGCAAAAATAATCTCATAAAATTGCGCGAAAAAAAGGAAAATTATGGCAGATAACAAAAGTTTAATAGCGGCGGGCAAGGCGAAGAAGGACGAATTTTATACCCAACTTTCGGATATAGAAAACGAACTGCGCCATTATAAAGAGCAGCTGCGCGGCAAGATAATATTCTGCAACTGTGACGACCCTTACGAGAGTAACTTTTTCAGATATTTTGCAATAAATTTTAACTATTTGGGTTTGAAAAAGTTGATTGCCACTTGCTACGACCCTTCGCCGATAGCATACACCCAACTTTCGTTATTTGACGACGGCGAACCGATAAAAAACAAAAACCGCCACGCTTATAAAATAGAGATAACCGAAGTCCCCGACCTCAATCAAGATGGGGCGATAGACCTTGCCGACGTGGAAACGCTGTTAAAAAGCAAAAATAACACCCTCGCCCTGTTAAACGGTGATGGCGATTTTCGCTCCGCCGAGTGCGTGGAATTGCTCAAACAAGCGGATATTGTGGTTACAAATCCGCCGTTTTCGCTTTTCCGCGAATATGTGGCACAACTTGTGGAATATGACAAGAAGTTTTTGATAATAGGGAATAAGAACGCCATTACATATAAGGACATCTTTCATCTTATAAAGGATAACAAATTATGGTTAGGGTATAGAAATATCAATTCCGACATGTGGTTTATGGTTGGCGACGGAATGAAATATGAAAAAGAAGTAGACGGGATGAAATTAAAGCATATTATGGGATGTTGGTTTACGAATTTAGAAACAACAAAAAGGAAAGAAGATTTGATTCTCTATAAAAAGTACACCCCGGAAGAATACCCGAAATACGATAATTACGATGCGATAGAAGTATCAAAAGTGAGTGATATTCCGTGTGATTACGATGGTTTAATGGGCGTACCTATAACATTTCTCGATAAATACAATCCCGACCAATTTGAAATACTGGGCTTAGATGACCACAGGGTGGAATGGCGCGGCAGAGGTCCTGACCTCAACGGCAAAGCACTATACAGAAGAATCATAATCAGGAGGAAAATATGAACATACAACTGCATGAAATTATGGTGCGTGAAATAGTAGAAGGCTATAAGGATATGGGTGAAGGCGGTGTGATCGGCTATGGCGGCAAATTGAATATTCGCCCCAAATATCAGCGAGAGTTTGTATATGATCAAAAAAAGCGCGATGCCGTTATAGATACGATAAATAAAGGGTTTCCGCTTAACGTCATGTATTGGGCGGTGAATGAGGACGGCACTTACGAGATCTTGGACGGTCAGCAGCGAACGATAAGTTTTTGCCAATATGTGAACGGCGATTTTTCCATAAATTCCCGCTATTTTCACAACCTTACATTGCCCGAACGCGAATTGATTTTGAATTATAAGGTGCTCATATATTTTTGCGAAGGCAGCGAAAAAGAAAAACTCGATTGGTTTAGAATAATAAATATTGCAGGCGAAAAACTCACCGATCAAGAATTGAGGAATGCCACCTACACGGGTGCTTGGCTTGCAAATGCAAAGACGATTTTCAGCAAAAGCAACTGTGCGGCTTACTTGCTTGCAAAAGATTATGTAACGGGTACTCCCATTCGGCAGGACTACCTAGAAACCGCCATAAGCTGGATAAGCGGCGGAAAAATAGAAGATTATATGGCTGTTCATCAGCACGACCCAAATGCCAACGAATTGTGGACTTATTTCCAAAATGTGATAAATTGGGTAAAACTCACATTCCCCAAATATCGCAAGGAAATGAAGGGCATAAATTGGGGCGAACTTTACGACGGCTATCATGCCAAGGTCTACGATACGGATAAGTTGGAAGAGCAAATAAAAGTCCTCATGCTTGACGATGACGTTTCAAACAAAAAGGGAATATATAAATATGTGATAACGGGCGACGAGCGCAGTTTGAATATTCGAGCGTTTTCAGAATCGCAAAAAAGAAAGGCGTACGAACGGCAGGGAGGCATATGCCCGATGTGTGAGCAAGAAGGACGCGAACATATTCATTACGCCTTTGACGAGATGGAGGGCGATCATATCACCCCTTGGCGTGAAGGAGGAAAAACGGTCGATTGGAATTGCCAGATGCTATGCAAGGCGCACAATCGCATGAAGGGCGGTAAATAACCGCCCTTTTTCACATAATACCGCCTAAGTTTCATATACTGTGCTTATGGCTACGATTGTGTTGACGGGCGGCGGCACGGGCGGGCATATTATGCCGAATATCGCTTTGGTACCCGCCCTAAGAGAGCTATTTGATAAGATATACTATGTCGGGCAGGCGGGCGGACGGGAGGAGGCGGCTGCAAAAAAGGCGAAGTTGCCCTTTCTGGCGGTACCGGCGGTCAAGCTGGACAGGCAGAAAGCGGCGGCGAATTTGCTAATACCATTAAAGTTGGGCGGGTGCGTGCGCGTGGCTAAGGAACTTTTGCGCGGAATAGAGCCGGATGTGGTGCTGTGCAAGGGCGGGTATGTGTCCCTGCCGTGCGCGTTGGCGGCGAAGAAGTTGCGCATACCCGTGGTGGCGCACGAGAGCGACATGACGCCGGGGCTTGCGAACAGGGTGATATCCGGGTTCGCCTATGCCACGATAACTTCCTATCCGTCCACGAAGGTGAAAGGGGCGGTGTATATAGGCAATCCCATTCGTTCGGAGGTGTTCGGGGTGCACTCTCCGCCCGTAGATCTGCCTAAGGGCAGACCTACCTTGCTGATCGTCGGAGGTTCGTCGGGCGCGCGGGCGCTGAATGAGGCGGTTTGGGACAATCTGGACGAGTTGTGCGCAAAATATAATGTGCTGCATATCACGGGCACGAGCGAAAATTTGACGCATGAAAATTATTTCCCCGTCAAGTATGCGGAGAACATCTTCGATTATTATGCCTATGCCGACGTGGTAATATCCAGGTGCGGAGCGAATGCGGCGTGCGAGTTGATGGCGATGAGAAAGAGGGTGATCTTTGTGCCGCTGAACAATCGCGCCAGCAGGGGCGACCAGGTGGAAAATGCGCGCCACTACGCGAGTATGGAGTGCGCCATGATGTGCGATGAAAGGCAGTTGGATGAAAATTGCGTGCAGATGGCGGACAGAGCGTTAAAAATGCCCAAACCCGCATACGTCTACGACAGGGATACGGACAAAAAAATAGCCGCCCTATGTTTGAAAGCGGCAAAATCACGAGCGAGGGGAAAGAGAGGTTAGAAATCCGTTTCCGCGTTTTGGATATACCTTAAATCGAGCATCTCTATCCGCTTGTTGCGGGACATGGCATATTTAATGGTGTAGGCTGTGCCTCCCGACTGTTCGCCGTTCCACAGGGCAAAGAGCATATCGCTGCTATCCACCATATATCTGTTGCGCGTGAAATAGCATTGCGGGGTATATCTGTCCGACACCACGACAATTTTATCCGCTGCGGCGAGGATGCGTTCATATTTCATCTTGCCCGTATAGGGAAACCTCTTTTCCTGATCGGGAAAGGGAATGGCGCACATCAAGGATACGTCGAAATCGTCTTTGAGTTCCAGCACCGTTTCGGCTATGTCCATATCCACGCCCATAGCCATGCCGGAGATAAAACAGCTCACCCCCGAAAGGATAAGTTCCGCCATTTTGTCTTTAAGCTCGCGCCGATATGCGCCGTAGTTCACTCCGCCGTAATCCCACGGAAAATTGGACGGGCGCGGACCCGTGCACGCGCATACAAGGGGCGACAATTTTTCCAAATCAGTCCGCCTCACGACCCACTATATAGTCTATCGTGCAGCCGAATAGGTCCGCCAATTTAATAAGGCTGTCCAAAGTGATCTCCGCCTTATCCTGCATCCACTCGTATATGGACGCGCGCGCTATGCCCGCTTGCGTGCTTATCCTGTGCGGGTTGGTGTGGAACTCCTCCATAAGCGCCTTTATCCTGCCGGAGAAGGCGGGGGGATCGTTGAAGTATACGGCGTTGTTGCTGTCCGCTCTGCCCACCAGATAGTCCAGCGAGCAATAGAAGTTGTCCGCCAGCTTGAGGGCTTTGGACAGGGACGGCATAGTGGTGTCCGACCACCAGCGGTAGAAATCCGTCCTGCCTACGCCTATCGTCTTGCAAAAGTCCTCCACCCTCTTTATGCGATATTCCGCCACGAGCTCTTTCAGTCTTTCACCCAAAGTCATAAAGCATAACCCTCTTCATGCGTATTGCAGCTTAGCTACACTATAATTATGTATGGTGCGTGCACTAAAAAGCAAGCGTTTTTTGCAAATTTCGCAAAAAACATACAATTTTCGCATCGCTCGCCTTTTATCAAAAGAAGTATTTTTGCAATATTTTGTTATTTTATATTGACAATATAATAACGATTTGTTAATATAATTGTATAAACATTAAAATTTTGTGAGAAAAATATAAATAAATGTAACAAAATGTTGATTTTTCTCGCAAAAAGTTTATAATGGTAGATATGAGGATAAGGCAGCTCAGAAAGGAAAACAAGCTCAGGCAGGCGGACGTGGCGAAGATACTCGATGTCACGCCCGAGGCTTACTCTATGTGGGAAAACGGAGTAAGGCAGATCGGGCTTGCTCACCTTATAAAGCTGGCGGAGTTTTACGGCGTCACGCTGGAATACCTCGTGGGGACATCTTCACAGCCGAAGAGTGCGGAAAGTCTGAATGCGGACGAAAATGCGCTGCTTATGCACTTTGCCCGTCTGGACGAGGCGGACAAGGGGCTGGTGCTCGCCATGGCGCGCAATTTGGCTGCCAACAAGAAGTATGAAGACAGGCTGAGATAATTTAGACGGCGGCGGATGTGAGTTTGCAATGTAAGCGAAGGCGCACGTCTTCGGACGGCAAGGGCAAAGCCCGAGAGAGAAAAGGCGAAATATATGCCTATTCGACGCAAAAGCCGATAGGCGGCAAAAGAAAAATATACTTATAGGGGTGTAATATGAAAGAGAGTATGTTTGCAGGTTATAAGGACTATCCGATAAACCTCGCGGTTTGGGACGAGGTGGAAGGAAAGGTAAAGGGAGTGATACAGGTGCTTCACGGCATGGTGGAACACATAAAACGTTACGACGAGTTCGCACGTTTCATGAACAAGAACGGATATGTGGTCTTGGGCGACGATCACCGCGGACACGGCGTTACGGCGCAGGGAAAATTGGGAGTGGTGCCCGAGGGTGATTGCTTTGCCGACACGGTGGAGGATGAGATATTGATAGGAAAATATGCGCGCGATACATATAAAGCGCCCCTCTTCGTGTTCGGGCACAGCTATGGTTCTTTCCTCACCCAGCGATATATCCAGAAGAGCAGCGAGATGGCGGGCGTCATCCTCTGCGGCAGTGCGTGCATGGATATCCCCGACGTAAAGGCAGGGCTGGTGGTTGCGAATATGCAGGCGGCGGTGCTGGGCAAGGACAAGAAGGCGAATCTCATACGAAAGATGTCCTTCGGTCCGTACAACAATCAGTTCAAAGGGGAAAAGAAGGAAAACGCATGGCTCACCCGCGACGACGAGCGCAGGGAAAAGTATAACGCCGACCCCATGTGCAACTACACCATGAGTATAGGCTTCTATACCTCCTTCTTCTCCGCGCTCACCAAGCTGTATACGCCGGAAGCACTCTCCGGTATACCAAAGGAGTTGCCCATATTCATAATAAGCGGCGACAAAGACCCCGTGGGCGGAAGCGGAAAACTCATCAACAAGCTGTTTGAGGTGTATAAGGATAACGGGCTTTTGAACGTGTCGGTAAAGCTGTATCCCGAAGCGCGTCACGAGCTGCTCAACGAGTTGAATAGGGATGAGGTGATGGCGGATATACTTCACTTTTGTAACGGCATAACAGACTCATTTAAGGAAAAAGAGAGCGAATAGTGCATAAAACATACATTTATTGAATAGTGAAAATCAAATGCAAGTGCATAAAAAATACATAGTAAAAGGGCAAGTCGGGCAAGCCGTCCGACGTTAAGACGGGAAATAAATCAAGAGGACATATAAATGGCAAAAGAAGACAAGGCGGCGGCGGGCGAATATCGCGCAAAGGACATTCAAGTTTTGGAAGGGCTTGAACCGGTGCGCAAGCGTCCGGGTATGTACATAGGTACTACCGGATCCAAGGGTATGCACCATATACTCTGGGAGATAGTTGACAACAGCATAGACGAAGTTGCCAACGGCTATGGAGATACGATAGATATAGACATCTATCCCGATAATTCCATCAGCGTAAAGGACAACGGCAGGGGTATTCCCGTGGACATACATCCGGAAAAGAAAAAGCCGGCGGTGGAGCTGGTATTCACCGTGCTGCACGCGGGCGGCAAGTTCAATGCGGAAAAGTATAATTTTTCCGGCGGCTTGCACGGCGTGGGCGCGTCTGTGGCAAACGCCCTCTCCACATGGCTGAAAGTGGAGGTATGGCGCGATAACAAGAAGTACACGGAGGAATTTCACTCGCCCGAGGTGGACGGCAAAATTTTGAGCGGTGTGGTCAAAACTCCCCTATGGTCGGAGCCTGCCGAGAAGGGGATGAAGGGCACGAGAGTCACGTTTTTGCCCGACCCGCGCGTATTCGGCAACGAAAAGTACAGTTTTGAAACCATCTCCAGGCATATACGCGAGCTGGCATATCTGAATGCGGGCATGAAGATCTCCGTCACCCGTCACTTTGACGACGGCACACCCGATATGATGAACAGGTATTGCTATGAGGGGGGCATCAAGGATTTTGTCATCTCCCTGAACGAGGGCAAGCAGGTGAAGTATCCCGAACCCGTCTACGTCGAGCGCAAGACGAGCGAATGTCAGGTTATGCTGGCATTTCAGCATACCGACACCTATGTGGAGAATATTTTCAGCTATGTGAACAATATTCAGACAAGTGAGGGCGGCACGCACGAAACGGGTTTCAAAGCCGCGCTCACCAAAGTGCTCAACGACTTCGGCAGGAGCAAGAATATCATAAAGGAAAAGCAAGCCAACTTTTTGGGCGAGGACTATCGCGAGGGAATGACGGCGGTGCTGGCGGTGAAGATGCACGACGTGCAGTTCGAAGGTCAGACCAAGACAAAGCTGGGCAATCCCGAAGCCAAGAAGATGGTGGAGGACGCGCTTACAGACGTGCTCAGGGACGCACTGATGAAAGCGAAGAAAGACACCATAGACGGCATTTTCGAAAAGGCAGCCACCGCCGCCAAGGCGCGCGAGAGCGCGGCGAAAGCAAAGGACGTGGCAAGAAAGCTCAACTCCATGACCACCAGCGCGCTCATAGGCAAACTCTCCGGATGCACGGGCAAGAGGGCGGAGTTGAACGAGTTGTATATAGTAGAGGGCGATTCTGCGGGCGGTAGCGCCAAGCAGGGGCGCGACAGGCGCTTCCAAGCCATTCTGCCTCTGCGCGGAAAGCCTCTGAACGCGGAGAAAAAGCGCATACACGACATATTGGAAAACGACGAGTTAAATACGTTGATAAACGCCTTAGGAACGGGATTTGGCAAAGATTTCGATATAAGCAAGTTGAGATACGGCAAGGTTATAATACTTGCGGACGCCGACCAGGACGGAGCGCACATCAGGGCGCTTTTGCTGGCGTTCTTCTTCCGCTATATGCGCGAGTTGGTGCTGGAAGGGCACGTCTACATAGGTATGCCGCCCCTCTACAAGATAGCGGACAAGAAGGGGGTGAGATACGCCTACGACGACGAGGAACTGAAAAAGATGCTGGAAGACGCCTCCCGCGGCTACACCTTGCAGAGGTATAAGGGCTTGGGAGAGATGAATCCCGAACAGCTGTGGGAAACCACTCTCTCGCCCGAGAGCAGGACATTGATGCGTGTGACGATAGAGAGCGCCGCGGAAGCGGAGCAGATGGTCACCATGCTCATGGGCGACGACAGCAAATCGAGGAAAGATTACATCTTCTCCAACGCCAACTTCAACAAGAGGGACAATTTCAAGGACATAAAGGGGTGAGCAGATGGCAAAAAAGCAAGAAGAATTGAAAGACAACACCAAATATATCGAACAGCCGCTTGAAGATATCATGCACAACTCCATGCTGCCGTATTCGGAGTACGTCATCATGGACAGGGCGATCCCGCGCGTGGAGGACGGGCTCAAACCCGTGCAGCGCAGGATATTGTACAGCATGATAGACATGGGAGTCACCCCGGACAAGCCTCACCGCAAATCCGCCCGTATCGTGGGCGACTGCCTGGGCAAATATCATCCTCACGGCGATTCGTCCGTATACGGAGCGATGGTGAAGTTGGCGCAGCCCTTTTCCATGTCCGCCACGCTGATAGACGGCCACGGCAACTTCGGATCTTCCGACGGGGATTCCGCTGCGGCAATGAGATATACGGAAGCGCGTTTAACTCCGCTTGCCATGGAGCTTTTGCGCGACTTGAACAAGGACACCGTACCCATGTCGCTCAACTTCGACGACACCTTGGAAGAGCCGGACATCCTCCCGGGCAGATTCCCCAATTTGTTGGTGAACGGCACGGGCGGCATAGCCGTGGGTCTTACCACGAAGATCCCTCCGCACAACCTGGGGGAAACGATAGACGCGGTGGTGGCATATATAGAAAATAAGCGGATAAAGCTGGATGAGATAATGAAATATCTGCCCGCACCCGACTTCCCCACGGGCGGTTTCATCGTGCAGGACGAGGGGATAGTGCAGGCGTACACCACGGGCAAGGGCAAGATAATCATGCGCGCCAACGCCTTTGTGGAAGAGGACGGGGACAAGAAGAGCATAGTCATCACGGAATTTCCCTACGAGGTGCAAAAGAGCGAGGTATTGCGCAACATTATGGCGCTGAAAGAGCGCGACAGGGACAATTTCGGCGACATCACGGAGATAATCGACGAATCCGACCGCAACGGCATCCGCGCCGTTATCAAGCTGAAAAAGGACGCAAATGCCAAGAAGATTTTGCAAAAACTGTTCATAAAGACCAAGTTGCAGACGTCAATGGCTGTGAACATGGTGGCGATAGCGGACGGCAGACCGCAGGAGCTGGGACTTTTGGACATGATCAAATATTATGTGGAGTACCAGCGTCAGGTGATATACAGGCGCACGCAATACGACCTCACCGCCGCGAAAAAGCGCGAGCACATCCTCCAAGGGCTGCTCATAGCGGTGAACAACATTCGCGAGGTGATAGACATCATCCTCGCCGCCGCAAACTACACCGAACAAAAGGAGAAGCTGAAAGAGCGCTTTGATTTGACGGAAAAGCAGGCGGTGGCGGTGCTGGATATGCAGCTCAAACGCCTCTCCAAGCTGGATGTGAGCAAACTCATAGAGGAGATAGCGCAGCTGAAAGAGCAAATCAAGGAGTTCGAAGCCATCATGTCCTCCAAGGCGCGCCAGCTCACGGTGGTCAAAAAGGAGATTTTGGAGATAAAGAAGAAGTACGCCGTACCCCGCCGTACCCGTCTGCTCAGTCCGGACAAGTTGGAAATAGCCTCCGTGGACCTCAACGCCAAGGTGGAGCGCAACGGAGTGCTCGTGCTCACTCAGGCGGGATTCAAGTTTATGTCCGCAAAAGCCTTCAATGCCGCGCAAAAGGCGGTGGGGGACAATGCGGCGGGCGATCTTGCGATAAAGTGCGCCCGTGCAGACAACATGAGCAATCTCATCGCATTCACGGATAAGGGCAACGCGTGCGTATTCAGCATAGACAGTCTTGAGGACGGCAAATGGAAGGGCAAAGCCACCGCTCTCAATAAGATATCCAAGATAGACAGCGACGAAAAGGTGGTCGCCTTCTTCACCGCCGCACAGCTTGCGGGGGCGCAGCTCAACTTCTATACCGCTTTGGGCATGGTCAAGACGAGCGACGCCGCGGAGTATTCTTTGGATAAAAAGAACGTATATCCCGCCATCGTCCTGCGCGAAGGGGACAGCGTGATAGGCGTGGAAGTGAGAAATCCCGATATGCCCTACATCCTCTTCATCACGCAAAACGGCATGGTGCTCAACGCGGAGAACGACGATATTCCCGTCCAGGGCAGGAAGAGTCAGGGGGTTAGGAGTATGCAGCTTTCCGCGGGCGATCAAATAGTTTTTGCCCGTCAAAACAGCGGAGAAGGGGAGATAGTCCTGGTGCAGGAGAACGGCTGCGGCAAGAGGGTAATTTTGGCGGAGATAGACCCCGGCAGGCGATATCGCAAGGGGGTGAAGCTGTTCGACGAGAAGAATCCCGCCGCATATCTGGGGCTTGTGACCATGCCCTACGACTTCGCGCTGATAGATTCGGAAGGCAAGGTATATCCCCTCAACACGGAAAGTCTGCCCATAGACGAGAGGACGAACAAGGGCAAGGTTGTGCTCAAAGCCGCCAAGTTCCCGGAAAAGAAGATATCCTCCTCCAAGGACAACAACATAGATATATAAGCCGAATTTAATCGAGAAAAAAGTTAGGGCGCGCCTCAAAAGGGACGCGCCTTTTTTATGTTCGCGCTTTTGATTTGCCTTTACCCGACATAGTATGTTATAATGTAGGAGCGCAAATGCGCACGGGGATATATTTTATGGCAATGGAAATAGTAAAGGCAGTATTGGTGACGCTGGGCGGATTGGGCGTATTTCTCTTCGGCATGAAGATTTTGGGCGACTATCTGCAAAACGCCGCCGGCGACAAGATAAAGACCATGCTGGGCAAGGTGGGCAATAATCGCTTTGCCGCGGTGGGCATAGGCACGGCGGTGACTGCGGTCATACAGAGTTCGTCCGCCACCACGGTCATGGTGGTGGGCTTTGTGAATGCGGGGATAATGACCCTCTTTCAAGCCACGGGAATAATAATGGGAGCCAACATAGGCACCACTATCACGGCGCAGATAGTCGCGCTGCAAGTGTTGCCCATCACGGAATTTTTCGTGATGCTCACGGGTATCGGCTTTTTCATGACCATGATAAGCAAGCCCAAAGTAAAGACGGCGGGCATGATAATAGCCGGATTCGGCATGATCTTTGCCGGTCTTTACATAATGTCCGCGGCGATGAAGACGATAAGCGAGATGGAGCAGATCCGCAATCTGTTCGTATCCGCCACCAATCCCTTTCTGCTCTTTTTCATAGGTCTTTTGATAACGGGAATAGTGCAGAGTTCGTCCGCCACCACGGGTATACTCATCACTATGGCGGGTCAGGGGCTGGTCACGTTAGACGCTGCGCTCTTTGCCACTCTCGGCATAAACATCGGCACCTGCGTAACCGCGCTTTTGGCGGGCATAGGCGCGAACGCGAACGCCAAGCGTGCTTCGGTGATACACCTCTTGTTCAACTGCTTCGGCTCGTTCGTATTCTTTTTTATCTGCTACTTTGCGCCCGTATCCTCGTGGCTGCAAGCGGCGTTCCCGGAGATACAGACGCAGATAGCCATGTTCCACACCTTCTTCAACGTGATAACCACCTTGTTGCTCATCGGCTTTATAAAGCCGCTCGTGAAGCTGGCTACGCTCATCGTGCCCGACAGGAAGAGGGACGGGGAGGAAGGGCCGCTCAAATACGCGGACGAAAGGCTGTTGTCCTCTCCCGCGGTGGCGATAGGACAGGTGAGGAGGGAGCTTATGCGCGTACTCGACGACGCGTATGCCAACCTTACGCTCAGTTTGGACGCGATACGCGATGTGGATCTGTCGCGCACGGAGGAATTTGACAAGCGCGATCAGTCGATAATGAAGAGTAAGGGCGCTCTGGTGCAGTATCTCATCAAACTTTCGGACATGGAACCGGGCGTGGAGGCGGAAACGGAGATAGCCACCTACCACAAGACGATATCGGACATAGACAGGATAGCGGATTTGGCGCAGAACGTGATGGAATTTACCGCCTCGCTGAAACAGAACAATTCGAGCATTTCCGAATCGGGGATAGCCGAACTTGAACAGATGCGCGGGGCGCTGGACGCGCTGAAAGAGTGCGTTTGCGAGGAATTTGACCGCAAGGACATCTCCATGTCCGAGGACATAGAGAAGATGGAACAGCGGGTGGACGAGTTGTATCTTGCCATGGAAGAAGCGCATCTTGCGCGCATGAAATCGGGAGAGTGCACGGCGTTCACCGCCACGATATACATACCGCTCATAAACAACTTGGAGCGCATAGGCGACCACTTATTCAACATCTTCCGCGGAATGAAGACGTATGTAAAGGCGCCTGCAAAGCATGAAGAAGCAAGCGTCGCGGTGTGAGGCGCGAGGGGGCAATATGCAGATTCTCTTATTGGACAGCAACTCTTTGTTAAACAGGGCATATTACGCCATGCCCAATCTTACCGACCGGGTGAGCGGCTTGCATACGGGCGCGATATACGGCTACATGAATATGCTTATAAACGTGATAAACAAGTATGCGCCCACTCACGCGGTGGCGGTATTCGACCGCAAGGCGCCGGTATTCAGAAAGAGCATATACGAGGGCTACAAGGCGCAGAGGAAGCCCATGCCCGAGGAGCTGGCGGAGCAGCTGGAACCGCTGAAAAACATACTGCGCGCCATGAACATTCCCGTAGCGGAGATGGACGGTTTCGAAGCGGACGACATCATCGGCTCCATATCCAGGCAATGGGAATATCCCGCCTTTATCGTGACGGGGGACAGGGACAGTCTGCAACTGGTATCGGACAGGGTGCACGTCCTCTTGACGAAAAAGGGGGTAAGCGAGGTGGAGGATTACACTCCCGCGCGTTTGAAGCAGGAGGGGCTGACTCCTTCGCAGGTGATAGACCTCAAATCGCTCATGGGGGACGCGTCCGACAACATTCCCGGCGTGCCCGGAGTGGGGGAAAAGACCGCCAAGGACCTGTTGGTCAAATTCGCCACTTTGGACGGGGTGTATGAGCATATAGACGAGATTCCCGGCAAACTTCACGACAAGTTGAAAGAGGGGAGGGAGAGTGCGTATATGTCCTACACTTTGGCTACGATAAAGTGCGACATCCCCTTAACGCTGAGCGTGGAAGAGGCGGAACTTGATATGCCTTTTCCCGCCGCGGCGCGCGAAGAACTGCTCAAATACGGGCTGGTGAAGCTGGCGGAGCGGCTGCCGGCGAAGCAGAGCGAGGAACAGGCGGTGAAGTACGGCTACGAGGTGGAGGATATCGCAACGGAAGCCGCCCTAGCGGCGTATATCGGCAAGATAAAGGAGCGCGGGAGCTGTGCTTTTTCCCTGGACGGCGGCATAACTTTGGCTTTGGGCAGCGGCGGCGGAGTGCGAATAACTTCCGGCGAAACTCTCTTTGACGAGGGATTGGAATATACCCGCGCGCTGGATATGTTAAAGGATATATTGCAAGATGAGGGCATAAAAAAGACGGTATATGACGAAAAGACTCTCATGCACACGCTGAGCGGGCACGGCATAACCTTGCGCGGCGTGGAGGACGACGTCATGCTGCTGGCATGGCTGGACGACGCAAATCGCAACTACAAGACGGCAGAGGACGCATTCATGTCCTACGGAATAGACCCGTCCATGCCCGCGAGCGCGGCATATTTACTCAAAGAAGCGGCGGAGCGCGGCGTGAAGGAAAAGGGGATGTACAAGCTGTATTCGGAAATGGAAATGCCCCTTGTGCCCGTGCTTTACGGTATGGAAGAAGAAGGCTTTCGCGTGGACAAGCAGGGGCTTACGGAGTTGAACGGGGAGTTTGAGCGGATACTTGAAGACCTCACGGGCAAGATATACGAACTTGCGGGGGGACAGTTCAACGTCAATTCCACGCAGCAGCTGGCGGGCGTACTTTTCGATAAGCTGGGTTTGAAGAGCGGCAAAAAGAACAAGCGCGGCTACTCCACCAACGTGGAAGTACTCTCCGAGTTGGAGGACGAACACCCCATCATACCTCTCATCTTGCGCTATCGCGAGATCTCCAAGCTGCGCTCCACCTATGTATACGGAATGCTCCCTTTGGTGGATGAAAAGGACAAATTGCACACCGTGTTCAAGCAGACGGGCACGTCCACGGGCAGGCTGTCCTCCGCGGAGCCGAATTTGCAGAACATCCCGGTGAGAAAGGCGGAAGGCGCGCTCATACGCAAGCTGTTTTTGGCTTCGGAGGGGAACAGGCTGATAACGGCGGACTATTCGCAGATAGAGCTCAGGCTTATGGCGCATTTCAGCGGAGATCCCGCCATGTGCGCGGCGTTCAATGCGGGCAGGGATATTCATACCGCCACCGCCGCCAAGGTATTCCGCGTGCCCGAGGATATGGTAACTTCCGAGATGAGGCGGCACGCAAAGGCGGTGAATTTCGGCATCATATACGGCATAAGCGAATTTGGGCTTGCTAAGGATTTGGGCATTTCTAGGGCGCGTGCCAAGGAGTTTATGCAGGGATATTTTGCCACATACCCCAAGGTAAAGGAATACATGAGCAAGGCAATAGAGCAAGCCAAGGAGAGGGGCTATGTGCAAACGCTTTTCGGCAGGCGCAGGGAAGTGCCCGAACTTAAAGCGTCCAACGCCGCGCGGCGCGGATTCG
>CALWRK010000024.1 GCA_944383935.1 uncultured Clostridia bacterium | reverse complement strand
ATGATGCAGCCCACGAGCTGCCAGTCCGCTTCCGTGCATTCGATAAGCAGATTTTCGCCCTTTTTCAAAGAGCAGGAATAGTGCACCAAATTGTGCGCCAAAGTCTTGATTCTTGCATCTACTAACATATTGAACTCCTTTGCCTTGCGGCGGATTAAATCGTATAAATTATATCACTTTACATATTACATTACAATATAATATCGCCAAAATTTACCCATATTTGATTATTTGACGCCAAAGGAGAATATTTTGCCAAAAATGATTGAAATATATCCCGCCGTGTGCTAAAATATTATCGAAAAAATAAATTATTTACTCGGAGGTAAATATTATGCCATTGGTTACAACCAAAAAAATGTTCGAATCGGCATATAAGAACGGATATGCCATCGGCGCATTCAACGTAAACAACATGGAAATCATTCAGGGCATCGTGGAAGCGGCTACCGAAGAAAACGCTCCCCTTATCCTTCAAGTTTCTTCCGGCGCAAGAAAGTACGCCAACCCCGTATATCTGCGCAAAATGGTGGAAGCGGCTGAAGAAGTAAGCCATCTGCCCATCTGCCTGCACCTGGACCACGGCGACAGCTTCGAGCTGTGCAAAAGCTGCATCGACGGCGGCTTCAACTCCGTCATGATAGACGGTTCCCACTTGCCCTTCAAGGATAACATCGCCCTCACCAAAAAGGTTGTGGAATATGCTCATGACCACGGCGTGACCGTAGAAGGCGAACTGGGCAGACTGGCAGGCGTTGAGGACGAAGTAAAAGTTTCCGCGGAAGACAGCTCCTACACCCGTCCCGAAGAAGTGGAAGAATTCGTGACTAAGACCGGCTGCGATTCCCTGGCAATAGCCATAGGCACTTCTCACGGCGCTTACAAGTTCAAGCCCGGCACGAAGCCTCAACTGCGCTTCGATATCCTGGAAGAAGTTTCCAAGAGATTGCCTATGTTCCCCATCGTACTCCACGGCGCGTCTTCCGTACCTCAAGAGTTCGTTAAGACCATCAACGAGAACGGCGGCAAGCTGGTAGAAGCCATCGGCGTACCCGAAGATATGCTCCGCCAGGCTGCAAGAATGGCAGTTTGCAAGATAAACATCGACTCCGACCTGCGTCTTGCCTGCACCGCAGCTATCCGCAAGCACTTCAACGAGCATCCCGATCACTTCGACCCCCGTCAATACCTGGGCGACGCTCGCGCAAACATCAAGTACATCGTTAAGCATAAGCTGACCGAAGTGCTGGGTTGCGCAGGAAAGGCGAACGAGGCTCTGTAAAATAAGCAAAAAATAAAAGGGAAGAGGGTATCAAGGCTGCAAGCCTTTGGTACCCTTTTATTTTTCACTTTGTGCCGTATCAACGTGGGACGTTGCATCCCATTATGGCTCTTGCGAAGAAAACCGATATGCTCTCTTATGCCTTTCTTCAAGGCGGTTAATGGTGCAGCGACTCGCTGTCCGAAAAGACCGCGCTCAAAGCGCCCTTTTTAGGGACGGCTACGGGTGTGCTCGCAATAATTATATTGCGACTTGTAAAAATCATATTCCTACTTTTCCGCCTTATAGTCGTCAAACTTCAATGCGCCCATGTAGAGTCCGCCGTTATAGTTGAATACGGTAGGGTGGTCGATACCGGAAAAGACATTGCTTTGAATTATGCCGTGAAGGGCGGTGTTTTCGGCATTCTCCCCTCTCACGTCCACACGGATGGCTGTGGCGCAAGATGAGAAAGTGTTGTCGCGCACGAGTATTTCCCCGTCGGAGGGCAAAACATCCAAAGCAAGTCCGTAGCCGGAAAAGGAACTGCCGCTTAGGTGCAATTTGGTGAAACCTTCTTCCAGTTTGAAGGCGGCGGTATTCTCTGCCCCGTGTCGAGGAGGCTCTTTTTCCTGCCCTTGAACGTTATCCTCCTCCTGCTCGTAGGCGTCGGAACCGGGAAGCTCCTCCTTTACGTCGTAGACAAAGCGGCAATTTTTTACGATTGCGCCGCAACCGCTACCTATCGACACACTGCCCGAATGCTCTCTATCGGAGGTGTAAAAAGTGATATTTTCCAAGTTCACATCGGCGCCGCTCGTCACGGTGAGTCCGCCGACATATACGCCCTGTTCGCCCAAGAGTTTGATGTTTTTTGTAACGGGAAGAGTGGCGACGTGAAAACCGCGAAAGAGGAGAATGCAGTCCCCGTCAACGCTATCCTCAATCGCGCCGTCCAGCGAGGAATAGCGCCCGCCGCCCTCGCGTCCAAGATACTTTTCGCTGACTTCCTTGTCGTTGACAATCACCTCGCACACCGCTTTATGCTTGGTATTTATGATATTTACGGCTATCTGCGCTCTGCCGGAAGAAAGCGCCGTAACGCGCCCTTCGTCCACTTTGGCTACCGCGAGATTGTCGCTGCTCCACTCCACTTCAAAGGAGGTGCCGCGAGGGGTGAATACGGCGTGCAGATCCGCCTCTTCCCCCGTCACCATAAACTTGACGCTCTCGGAAAGGCGCACATACTCAGCCTTTTCATCCTCGCATAAGTCGTCTTTCGATACGCACGCTCCTAGTAAACACGCCGCAAAAATCGCCGTTATCACCATCGCACATGAAATTTTTCTCATATGATTTGTATGCTCAATATGCAAATTTTTATGTACCGAAATATAAAATAACGGCGGCGCCGAAGCGCCGCCGTCCAACACGGACCCGATGAGGAGGTTAGGTCCTATTATTGGCTTGACTTTCTTGTTAAATTTGCCGCAACCGAATCACATATTTTCGGTTCTCGGTTCTCGATTATTCTATGTCTATCTTGCTATTGCTGCTTGCCTTGGGCTCATCCTTGGGAATGGTGATGGAAAGGATGCCGTTGTCATACTTTGCCTTCACGTCCTCTTTCTTGACGTCGCCCACATAGTAGCTGCGGCTGCAAGAGAAACTGCGCTCACGACGAATGTAGTTATGCTTGTTCTCTTCCTTGTCGCTCTTACCTGCGGAAATGGTCAGATAACCGTCGGACAGATCGATGTTGATGTCCTTCTTGTCCATGCCGGGCAGCTCTATCTCCATCTCATAGTCCTTGTCGTTCTCCTTGATATCCGTGCGCATATATTTGTGACCGTCCCCTCTCTTGCCGTAGAAGGAAGGGAAGAAGTCGCGCATGGCGTCCTCAAAGAAATCATAGTCGCTGTAATTGCCTCTCCTGCTAAGTTCGTTTTTCATATTCGTAATCTCCTTGTTTTTTATATTTGGCACTTACTGCTTGCTCTTGCTAGCACTCAGTACCTTTAACTGCTAATATAATAGCACACTATTTTGCAATGTCAAGGGGGCTTAAAGAGTTTTTACTTATGTTTTACTTTTTTATCATTGAATTAAAGTTTTACTCCGTCCATTATTGAGGATATTTGACGAATAACGCACTTATATGCCATATAATAACAAATCGTGCCCCTTGCGGAGCACGATTTTACATAATCGTGAATTTTCGCCATTTAATGTAAAGTCTACGCCTTTATATTATTTACAAGCGCGTATTTCAAAATGGCGGCAACCGTCTTACTGTCCCTTATCTGCATATCCATAACCTTTTGGAGCGCGTCCTTGAAGGGGATGCGGCGCACGTTGAGGAATTCCCCTTCGTCCAAATGCGAATGGGTGGCGTTCAGATTGTGGGCGAGATAGACGTAGATGTGTTCGTTGCTGTACGCCACGGTGGGATATATCTCCAAAAATTTGTCCGCACTATCCGTGACAAGTCCGCACTCCTCCTCCAATTCGCGCAGGGCGCAAGCCTTGGGGTCCTCCCCCTTGTTGCGCTTGCCTGCGGGGATTTCCAGCATTACTTCCGCATACGGATAGCGGTACTGTTCCACCAAGTATATATACCCTTCTCCGTCCACGGCGAGCACGGCGCATCCGCCCGAATGGTTCACATATTCGCGGCGGGAGTGTTTGCCTCCGGGCAGTTCCACCTCGTCGTTATACAGCTGCAAAATCCTGCCGTCGTAGATGAGATTGCTCTTTACGAGTTTTTCTTCAAGATCCATATAATGTCACTCCTTGAAAAAGCGGAGCCGAGCGGCTCCGCTTTTTTCTTGTTTTGTTTACGCTTGAGTCAGCTGTTTGAGCAGTCCGGAATAGACCTTTTCATTCCTGGTCACGCATTTTTCTTCATTGGCGCCCACGAATTGATTTATCGCGGTGTTGTAATTATCCGTCTTTTTGCCGTCCAGCAAGCTGTCCTTAAAGTACTGAGGAAGCGTCTTTTTCTCCACTTTCACGGAGGAGATTATCCTCTCCCCGCCCTCGTCGAGCACATAGGTGAAGTCGTCGTCCAACTGATAGTTCACCACAACTTCCGTACTGTAAAGGTATTCGTCGGAGAGAATATACCATGTATGTCCGTCCTCGTCCTCTTCGGCGGTCACGGTGGAACCTATCGCGGTTTCGTCAAAGGCATAGCCGTTGATCATGACTATCTGAATGCCGTAAGTGTTGAGGATGAAGGAGATGGAGCCATCCGCCGTCACAAAGGTGTAGACGGGAGCGTCTATCTTCCTGCCGTCCGCCACGGTGGAGGTCATATCCTTTACATATATGGTATATTCCGTTCCGGCAGCTTCCGCAAACTTGTCGTTGTTGAAAGCAGTTTCGGAAGAAGTGCCGCTATACATTGCGCTGCCGTAATCTTCAAGCGCCATCTTGCCTATCTCCGCGCGTACGGCGTCATCCGTTTCCTTGTAGAGTCTGCGCGCGAGCACTGCGTACTCTTCCACATAGGAGGTGGCGGTGCCGTCGGGGGTTACCTGATAGCTGTCGCTGGAAAACATACCGTCATCGTCGTTTACCAGATATATGAGGTCGGTGAACGCTTCGTTTGTCGCGTACTGTGCGAGCAGCGCTTCGTTTTGCGCATAATCTTCCGCACTCATGAGCGATTGAGCGGTGGCGAGGAATTCCGCCTTAGCCTGCGCGATGTACTTGACCATGGCGGCGAGTACGTCCGCATAGTTCACATTCCTTGCCGTGTAGGCGTCAGCGAGTTTATCCGTAGTTGAATCATATTCGGTATTGGAGATGTTGATGCCCAAACCGAAATCGCCCCAGCGTGCGACGATCTCTTCTATGACGGGATCGGAAGCGTCGATACCGCTCGTCAAGGTTGCCGTACCCAGCGCCATGACCGCGCGGAAGTCGTCCACGCCCTCTTCACTGCCCAGCCATGCGGCGAGGTTCGTGAGATAGGTCTGCTGCTCTTCGGAGAAGCCCAGAAGTATGGAACGCACGTTGAAGTATCCCTTCTCGTAGTGGTCTATTATGGTAGATCCGTTCTCCACTGCGGAGGCATAAGAGGCGTCGTCGATGAAAGTTTCCCTGTTGCCGCTTATCTGAATGTCTATATATGCGTCGACTTCGGCGCCTGTCACCGCGATGTCTTTGCCCAGCAACTCTTCGTATTTCGCCGTAATCCTGCTTTCGTACTGATTGTTGAGATAGTAGTCGTAATCGGTGTACGAATCTTCGAGAGTGTTTTGCAAATCCGTATATGCCGAACGCATATTGCTGCGGCGCGTGCGCGCTTCATCCAACTTGGTTTGCAGCTCCGCCTTAACTGCGTCGTCCGTAGCGGCGGCGAGCTGTTCGTTGAGGTCGTCTATCTCATTTTGCACCTCGGCAAGTTGTTCGCTATACCATGCGTCGAAGAACAGGGGCAGCTTGTGGTTTCCGTCGTCTACAAAGCTGTCGTCCGCTACATATTCGGTGGAAGGGGTCTCCTCTTCGCGTACGGGACGGGCTTCGAGCTCTTCCGTATCCTCTTCTTCGGAAGTATCCTCCTCTTCTTCGGTATCTTCGTTAGCCGCCTGTTCCTCTTCGCGCTCTTCTATGTTGGTTTCCCACAGACTCTTGAAGTCGGCGTTCGCCATCTGGATACAGTAGCGTTTCTCGTCATAGGTGAGCAATTCCGTTATATCGGAAGAAGAGGTGAACGTTATGCCCATATCCGCGGCAAGCGCCACCTTGGCTTTGAGCAAAATGAGCGACTGGCGGGTGAGCGATTCGAGCAATGTGTCCAGGGCTTCTTCCGCAGTCATGCCGTAGTATTGCATATAGACGGGTCCGTAAGTGTTGTAGATAGCTTGCAGTTCACCTTTTAGTATGGTGTCGGAAAGCCCCTCGTACTGTACGGTGGCTACGACTTGGTTATAATCCTTTTCGGCATTTGTAGTGATAAGGTCACAGCCGATGAGCGTACCCGCTACCGCGCCGCATACCAAAACCACGACTACCGCAAGAGCGATTATTTTCTTCTTCATCAACGCTTCTCCTTATTATATATAGAAGTATATATCGTGATACATCATTGATTATACACTAATTGCGCGCGCGATTTCAATTATTTTTGCGCGTTAATTTATATATTTTTGTTAAAATCTCTTCCGTTAGCTGCATTTTCTTTTCCACACCTCCCGCAAACTTGTCAAAAACCAGTCTGGGTTTGTCCTCGGCGGTGACAGACACCGCGTCGGAAAAGGCGGATATCGCCTCCAAATATCCCTCGTCGCGGTATATCCTGCCGTCGGCAAAGGTGAGGCTGCCGCTGCGCGGAGCCAGCGCCACTTTCTCCACGCCCACCTTGCAAGCAAGATTGCGGATAAGTCCCGTCGTCACCAGATTTTTCAGTTCCGCGGGCGCTGTGCCGTAAGTGCCTTCCAATTTTTTGAGCAACGCGTCCGCTTCCTGCCTGCTCGTAAGTTCGGAGATTTGACGATATACTTTGAGTTTGTCGTCCACGTCCGCTATATAGCGGCTGTCCAGATATGCGTCCGCCTCTATGCTCACCTCCGCTTCCACATCCGAACTCTTCACCCCGCGCAGTTCGTCCACACATTCCGCCAGCAGTTTGCAATACATATCGTAGCCCACTTTTTCTATATGTCCGTGCTGTTCCCTTCCCAGAATATTGCCCGCGCCGCGTATCTCCAAGTCGCGCATTGCTATCTTGAAACCGCTGCCCAACTCAGTGTAATCCATAAGGCTTTTAAGCCGCTTTACCGCATCCGAAGTGACCACATGAGAGGGGTTTGTGGTAAAATAGGCATACGCCATCCTGTCGCGCCTGCCCACCCTGCCGCGCAACTGATACAGCTGGGCAAGTCCCAGTTTGTCCGCTTCGCACACAATGAGCGTATTCGCCCCCTCCACGTCTATACCGTTTTCTATTATGGTGGTGCACACCATAACGTTTGCCTGCCTGTTATAGAAAGCTCGCAGAGCATCCTCCAAAGTGACTGCGTCCATCTGCCCGTGCCCCACCACTATCTTGGCTTCGGGTACGAGAGTAGCTATCCTGTCTGCCATCTTCTCTATGCCCTGCACCCTGTTGAAGAGCACATAAGTCTGACCGCCGCGGGCGATCTCCCTGCTTATCGCGTCTTTTAGCAGCGCGTCCGTAAGCTCCGTGACGTACGTCTGCACGGGCAGTCTGTTCTTGGGCGGAGTTTCCAAGACGCTTATGTCCCTTATCCCGGTGAGCGCCATGTTCAGCGTGCGCGGAATGGGCGTGGCGGAGAGCGTGAGCACGTTCACGTTCTTCTTTACCAATTTCAACTTTTCCTTTTGCTCCACTCCAAAGCGCTGTTCTTCGTCCAAAACGAGCAGTCCCAAGTCGTGAAAGTGCACGTCCTTGCCCAAGATCCTGTGCGTAGCCACGGCAATCAGCGATTTGCCCGTGGAAAGCCTTTCCAAAGAGGCTTGCACCTCCTCCCTGCTTTGAAAGCGGGTTAGCAATTCCACTTTCAGCCCGTAGGGAGCAAAACGTGCGGAGGCGGTGTTGTAGTGCTGACGCGCCAGCACGGTGGTGGGCGCCAATATGACCGCACTCTTGCCGTCGGTAACCGTCTTGAACACCGCGCGGAGCGCCACCTCTGTCTTTCCGTACCCCACATCTCCGCACAGCAGTCTGTCCATGACTATGCCGCGCTCCATATCCGCCTTTATCTCCTGCGTGGCGCGCGTCTGATCGGGAGTGTCCTCGTATTCGAAAGACTGCTCGAACTCCGTCTGCAAAGAAGTGTCCGGGCTGTACTTATAGCCCTTAACCTGCATACGCTCGGCATACAGCTTGACCAAGTTCGTAGCCATGGCGCGCAGCGATTTTTTCACACTCTCTTTCAGCTTTTCAAAGTCCTTTCCGCCCAGCTTGGAAAGGCGCGGCGCCCCTTCGCTGCCCGAATATCTGCTCAGCCTCTCCGTCTGGTCTATGGGCACATAGAGCATAGCGCCTCCGGCATATTCTATGGCAATATAGTCACGCTCGGAATCGCGTATTGCCATGCGCTTTATGCCCACGCATCTGCCTATGCCGTGCACGTCGTGCACCACATAATCCCCCAGCTTAGGTACGGAGAACGCCGAACGGGTGCGAGCCGTGACCTTGCCTCCCGACCGCCTGATTATATCGTCCCTGCCTATCACCGCCAGGCGGCAGCCGGGATAACATACCCCGTGAGGCAGAACTATGGGCGTGACGTGTATTGCCGCGCCGTCGGAGGGCTTTTCCTCGTAATGACAGAGTATGTCCTCGCCGTTAAGGCTGTCTGTTATCGTCCTCGCCGTGCGGGCATCGCCCATACACAGCACCACGTTGAAGCCGGCATTTCTGAAATTCTTCAAGTCGGCGTACAGCGTCTTATAATTGAGAGTGTAGTCGGGAAGAGGCGAACAGCGCAACTTGAAGATGCGCTCGGGAGAAAACAGCCCCGCGGTGGAGGTTATGCTGTAAAATCCCGCCTTGGGATAGGGGCGGATCATCTCCCTAATCTCCTCGGCATCCGCCAATATCTTGGCGTGCGCGGGCATAGCCTCCCCGTCCTCCGCGAGCGTCTGCACCCGCCTTAAATGCTCTTCTTTGTATAAATTCAGCTTTTCCTTGATCAGGGAATCCTCTTCAAGTGCGATTACGCAATTATCGGGGAGATACTCCGTAAGGCGGGCGCGCGTTTCTTTATAGTAGGGCAGCAGCCACTGCCCTCCCTGGTCGCGCCTGCCGGACGTTTCCAAGTCGGAAAGTATGCTCTCCCTCCTTTCGCCGCTCTTGGCTTTGCCCTTAGCGCTGTCCCTGCGCGCCTTTGCAATAGCCGAATTCCACTCCTTTTCCGTGAGCAGCAAGTCGTTGCAGGGATATATCTCCAACTCCTCCTTTTCCGCCACGGTCATCATGCTCTCCGGGTCATAGAGTTTTATTCCGTCCACCTCATCTCCCCAAAAACTTATCCTGACGGGTAAATCCGCGTCCGGCGGAAATACCACCAACGTATCTCCGGCCAATGAAAAGGTGGATTTTTCCTCCGCTCTCGCCTCGCGCACATATCCTATCTCCGTCAGCTTGTCCGTAAGCTCCATGAGGTCGCGCGTTTCACCCTTTTTTATCTTGATTATACTGTCCAGCAGTCTTTGGGGAGAAGGGTACAGCTCCGCAAGCGCCTGTGGAGTGGTGATCACGCACCCTATGTTTCCCCTTGCCATATCCGCCAACACCTTTAAGCGGGCGGTTATGCGCGAGTGCTGAAATGCCTTGCGGTATATGAGCAAGTCGTCCTTTGCGTCCAAAACGCGCGCGTCGGGACAAAAGCCGACAATGCGCTCATACATCATATTTTGAGTGGGAGAATCGGGCACCACATACAGCAAAAACCTGTTTAAGTGCGTGGCAACGTGCGCCCTTTCCGCAGGACCCAGGGCGACGGCGGCGCAGCTTCCGCCCGCATTTACAAAGTCGTATAACGCGGCGAAATCTCCGCCCAAATTGTGCAGAGAAAGTATATCTTCCGTCTCCATTATCCGTTCAGTTTTTCCAAGATGAACTCAGCCGCCTTATCTATGGCGGGCAGTAGTTTTCCCTCGTCCTCTTTTATATCCGAAAGCACATAGTCGGCAAGCGGCATACTCCTGTCCTGACCCACGCCTATCCTCAGACGGGGGATGTCCGTTCTGCCCGTTACAGCCACTATGTTACGCATTCCGTTATGCGTGCCGGCGGAACCTGAAGGACGATAGCGCAGCGCTCCCGCAGGCAGATCTATGTCGTCGTATACCACCAAAATCTCCTCCGGTTTGAAACCGTAGCGCGCCATGAGCGCCATGACCGCCTCTCCCGAAAGATTCATATACGTCAAAGGCTTTGCTATCACCGTCTTTTTCGATTTGACGTACGTTTCGCACACCAGCGATGAGCAAATGTTTTTATCCGCGCTCTTGCCCAACTTTTCCAGCAACTTGTCCACCGCCATATAGCCCATATTGTGGCGGGTATGCGCGTATTTATCTCCCGGATTGCCCAGCCCCACTATCAGCATCTTGTCCTGTGCTCCTTGAAAAAATCTTTGAGAATCTGCCCGCACTCTTCCGCCATTATCCCGCCCGTAACGCCGGGACGATGATTGAACCTCTTGTCCTCGGGCAGATTGTAAAGCGTGCCGCAGCAACCCGCCTTGGGGTCGTACGCCCCGAAATAGAGGTTGTCCAGCCTCGCGTTTATTATGGCTCCCGCGCACATGGGGCACGGCTCCAAAGTGACGTACATATCGCAGCCCGTCAATCGCCAATCCCCTATCGCCTTGCACGCCTTTTCTATCGCCACCATCTCCGCATGAAAATTGGCGCACCCGTAACGTTCCTTACGATTGTACGCTTTGGCGATTATCCGTCCGTCCTTGACTATCACCGCTCCCACGGGCACTTCCCTATGCCTGACGGCGAGTTTTGCCTGGTGCAGCGCCTCTTTCATGAAATTTTCATCCATTGAGTATATCTTGCACAAATCGGGCGCAAATGTCAAGCACTTGCGCATTGCGCGCATAAATATTGTCCGCCTCCGCAAACAGCTGCCCGTAGCTCAACTCGCTCTTTCCCACCTCCACCGTGAGCCCCGGCAGATATGTCGTGGTCACAAACCAATCCTTGTACCCGCCGGCGCTGCCGCCGGAGGTGTATACGCCGTATCCGGTAGCCTCGCCTATCTCCGCCGCCAGCTTGGGATACGGATCCGCACACTCGAAGCCCTTGTAGATCACCTCCCCTTTGGCGTGATAACTCAGAGTTATACTTGGTTGAATTTTCAGCGTAAAGTCGTGCACCGCCCTGCTCTCCGGCTCACTGAGCGGATATTCCCCTATGTAATTGCCGGGCGAGGGATAGGTCACATTCTGCCCTCCCGTACCCCATTTAGCGGGAAAGTTCACATTCAGATCCACCGCGTTTATGTTGGCTTTCCATAGGGAAAAATCTTCGCTTCCGCCGTTCACTTCCAGCACATATGCGCGCTTTTGCTCGTCGTCCACGCTTGAAATCCCCTCCCGAACCAGTTCTACGCCGTCGGGATTGACCATGGGAAGGCACCACACTCCCACGCTGCCGGTATAGTTTTCCATCATATCTAGCACCACGGGAACGGTCACCCCTTCGCGCGCGTGCATCGCCGCCTGAACGAGTACCTGCCCTCCGGCAAAGTCCCCCTTGAACACGCCGTATATGGGACGTCCCAGCACGCTGTAACCCACCACGAACACCTCTGCGCCCTGCGTGCGCAGCCTATCCAGTTTTTGCATATAATCAGACCAAGAATACGCCATGGTTCATAATATGCGGGAGGGAGGGGAAATGATTTTTATGGGGCGCTATCGCCCGCAAATAGTCAATTTGCGTCCTGAAAAAATCACTACTTATGATACTCCCCTCCGCCCGCAATCATAAACGCCCTGTATATCTGCTCGCTCAAAATAAGGCGCATGAGCTGATGGGGATAGGTGTTTTTACCGAAAGAGAGTTTGAAGTCGGCGCGGGCGGTAAGCGCGGAAGAAAGCCCGTAAGAGCCGCCTATCACAAAAGTTATCCTGCTCACTCCGCGCGCGGGGAGGCGGGTCATGAAGTCGGAAAGTTCGAAGCTGGAGAGGTTTTTGCCCTCTATACACAGGGCTATGACGTAGCCGTCAAGGCGATGAAGGAGGCGTTCGCCCTCCCGCTCCTTGGTGCGTTCTATGTCCGCTCGAGATGGTGAAAAAAGCTGTTCTTCCTCCACTTCGATTATCGAGAATTTGCAAAAACGGGAGAGCCGTTTTGCGTATTCGGCTATCCCGTCTTTCAAATATTTTTCCTTTATCTTGCCTACACAGAGGATATTTATCGCTATCATTGCACAAAGCCCAAGATGGTGTTGAGTATGAAGATGACTCCGGGAATGGCAAAGCACAAGATTATGCCGCGAGTGTCCATCTTATTGAGTTTTTTATCCTCGCTTTCGTAGCGTTGAATGAGCATTTCCTTTATTTCGGGAGTGGCTGCTCCTTCTATCTGCGACAGCCTGAAAGCCTGCTCTTCTTTGGCTTTTGCGCGTTCTTCATCCGTCTGTCCCAGCAGTGTTAAACGGGCGTTCCACGCTTTAGGGGACGCGCCTTTTATCTGCTTTAATTCCCCGTACAAGTCCCTCTTTTTGGCTGCAAGCCTATATAGCAGATACATCGCCCCCACCAGCAAAGCGATGCCGGCAACGGTAACTCCCGCGTATATGCCCACAAGCTCGCCCGTAACGGTCACATAATTTACGCCGGCGGATGTGAGCGAAAAATCCAACACCAATACCGCCAAGTTGGACGTGAAGTGGGCGATGACGCTCGTCCAAAGGCTGCGGGTAAATATGTATAAAAGTCCGCACATCGCACCCACGAAGAATTGGTACACCAACTGTACGGGAGAACCATGCATGATTGCAAACAGCAGCGATGAAGTGAGCAGTCCGAAGAGATATCCCCTGCCCGTAAAGCCACGCTGAACGTGGCCGCGGAAGAGAAATTCCTCACAGAAGCCGGGCACCATGGCGCTGATCACGACGTATGCGATAAACTCGCCCACGGTGGTGGCGCTGGGAGATACGGAGGCGGAAAAGCCGATATTTGCAAACAGGGAATTAACCAGCGTGGACACAGGTCCGAACGCAAACAGGCACAGCAAGCCCGTCGCAGCAGCCAAGAGCAGATATGTCGGTTTTACACGCTCTGCCAATCCGCAGCCCAAATAGACCTTGCGATTTTTTATTTTGGAATACAGGAAGGGCGCAACCAAAAAAGCGACTTCGTTTATCGCCACGACTATGCACGCATACGCCACCGTCTTGTCAAAGGCGTTCTCCGCCTCCCCTACGGGCACTTTGGTTATCGTGAGCACTATGTAGAGGAGAAATTGGAGCAAAAGCATGACGATATATGCGCCTATAAATACGGCGGAACCGTCATATACGCCGAATTTTTCCAACGGCTTGTTTATTTGAATGTCCTTTTCTTTCTTGCTCATCAGCACTCTCCCAAGCTATATTATCTCCGTGAGCATGGAGGGCTGAAACTGGTGCGCCACTTCCACCACCACGTCCTTGCCCTGCCTGATGTGGGCAGCCGTCATCGCCGCGCACACGGTGTTGTATGCCGCCTGAGGCGTGTTGTTGTCCTGCGACAAATGCCCCAGGATAAGCCTCTTGACGCCCGCCTGAACCAGCTTGACGCCCACGTCCGCAGCGCTGTCGTTGCTAAGATGCCCGTTATTGCCCGCAATCCTCTGTTTAAGATAGCGGGGATATTTGCCGTGTTCCAGCATATATACGTCGTGATTGCTCTCCAAGAGTACGGCGTCCGCCTTGCTCATACGCTTACCCGCGCCCGCGGTTACATACCCCAAGTCCGTAGCAAGGCAAAGCGTCTTTTTCCCGTCCTCTATCTGATAACCCACCGTATACGCCGCGTCGTGGTGCACCCTGAACGGTGTGAGATACATCTCCCCCACGCTTATGCCCGTATCGAAGCCGGATACGGAGGTGGGCACACACGAAGTGACGGCATACTTTTCGTACGCATTCGCCGCGGACAGAGGGGAGATAAACGCCTGCACTCCGTACTTGTCGCAAAACGCCTGCACCCCCTTAATATGGTCGGTATGCTCGTGAGTTACGGCTATAAGGCGCACCTTTTTCAGATCCAGCCCCACTTCCAGCGCGCGCCTTTCCAGCTCCCTCAAAGAAAGCCCCTGATCTATGAGCACGGCAGCCCCGCCGCTCTCCACATATGTGCAATTACCCTTGCTGCCGCTGGACAGCGTACAAATCTTCATATAAGCCTCGCATAGATTGTAACATAAAAGCATTGTTTTTACAACAAAATTCGTGGTATAATACTTGTAAAGCGATATGCTTGAAGGAGTGACTATGAGGACCGTCGATTTGAATGCGCTCACCGAAAAAGTGCGGGAAGCCATACAAAACATAGCTTGCAATATGGAATCTTCCTGCAAGGCAGCTTTGGACGCAGCAAGAGATGGGGAGGAAAATCCCACCGCGCGCTTTGCCTTGAACGTTATGTGCGAAAATGCGGAAATAGCCGCATATAAAGGCTACCCCGTCTGCCAGGATACGGGTATGTGCGTTGTCTTCCTCTCCGTGGGAAGGCAAGTAAGACTGGAATCGGACATATACGCCGCCGTAAACGAGGGCGTGCGCAGAGGATATAAGATGCTGCGCAAATCCGTACTCGATCCCGTCACGCGCATAAATACGGGCGACAACACCCCGGCGGTGATACATACGCGCATAACCGAGGGCGACAAGATAGGCGTGGAGATAATGCTCAAAGGCTTCGGGAGCGAGAATATGTCCAAAGTATATATGCTCAATCCCGCGCAGGGTATGGAGGAGGCAAAGCGCCTGATAATAGAGAGTGTGCGCCTTGCCGGTTCAAACCCCTGTCCTCCCGTCATCGTGGGCGTGGGGCTGGGAGGCACACTGGAAAAAGCGTGCGAACTTTCCAAACACGCGCTTTTCAGAAAGCTCGGCTCGGCAAATCCCGACCCCGAACTGGACACGCTGGAACAATATCTGCTGGGTGAAATAAATAAGCTGGGTATAGGCGCGCAGGGCTTCGGCGGCAAGACGACGGCGCTGGGCGTTTTTATCGAAAAGTACCCCACGCACATCTCCTCCCTGCCCGTGGCGGTGAATATGCTCTGCCACTGCTCCAGGGCGACGAGTTTTGAAATATAGGTGAATTATGGAAAAGAAGATAACCCTACCTTTGGATAGAGAAGTTGCAAAAAGCCTGCGCGTCGGGGACAGCGTGCTCATCTCCGGAGATATGCTCGTGTTCCGCGACGCCGGTCACAAACGCCTGTTCGAGAGTATAAAGGCGGGAAAACCCGACATAAATTATGTCGGCGAAACCATATATTTCATGGGTCCCTGTCCCGCCCTGCCCGGTCAGGTAATGGGCAGCTGCGGACCTACAACTTCCGGCAGAATGGATAAATATACCCCTTATATGTTTGATACAGGGCTAGCCGCGCAGATAGGAAAGGGCAAGCGCTCTTCCGAGTGCGTGGAGGCGATCAAGAAAAACAAGGGCGTGTACTTTGCAGCCATAGGCGGTGCGGGCGCAATGTATTCCGCCTGCGTAACCAAAGTCGAAGAACTGTGCTATCCCGATTTGGGCACGGAAGCCATTCGACGCATCACGGTTAAAAACTTCCCCGCGATAGTGGCGATAGATTCCCTGGGCGGCAATATCTACGAAAGATGATTTAATAAATTGTACCTTTACCCAACCCTGTTAGAACACTTTAAGCGGGCGGCAACGTGACGTTGCATCCCTTTTTGCCTTGAAGTG
>CALWRK010000023.1 GCA_944383935.1 uncultured Clostridia bacterium | reverse complement strand
AATGTGTTCTACTGAGGTTGGGTGCGGGTACCCGCACATAGCTGTCTACGCGCAAAGAGATTTGCGGGGCAGATCTCAACGCGCCCTCTCGTCGCTTCGCGGTTTGATGGACGCCTTTTTGTGCTTGCCTTGATTTTCAGGTATCGCCGGTTTATAAGCGGATAAATAATAAATACTTTTCGAGTATCGCAGCATTATCCGCTGTCGCGCAAAGAGATTTGCGAGGCAAATCTCCACTTTTGGCGTGTGATAATTCTTCTGCGAAGAGAAAAAGCCTCAATGATTATAGATTCTCATCGAGGCTTTATTGCTTTGTTAGCCAAAAATATCGCTTTTTACATTCATGTAAAAGCGGCGATTTATTCTAAGCCTGTGGAAGGTAAAAAAATCATCCCCTTACTTTCTCGGCAGCACCGCGCAAATACCTCCGCTTATTATGCCGGCGAGTATGCAAGCCAAGGCGTCGTAGAGCGTCATGGCAGAGTTATTAAAGCCGCCCGCCAAGATTACGGAGAGGATATACGTTATAAGTGCGAATATCCCTCCCACGGCAACGCCTTTTGCGATGAAGTATCTGCCTGCGCGCACGCCTATCAGCATTCCCAGCAAGATGGAAAGTATTCTTACGCCTATGTTCACGCCCGTGATCACGCCGTCGGAAAGGTCGGCGAATTTGGCAATTACCGCCAAGATTATCACGCCGGCTATAGATATGAGCAGGGCAAGTAGCGCTCCTCTGAGCAAATCGAATATATCGTTCCTGTTTATTTTCGTCATAGCCTGTCCTCCTTTGACGATATACCTTATGCGGGGAGTGGGGGAGATATACATACAATTTTTGCTTGCATTTTGCGCAAGGATATATTACAATATAGTAAACACTATTCGGAGGTGCGTTATGCATATCAATTCCATCGTAAAAAAGACCATTCGCAAGGAAGGCAACATCGGCTGCGGAGAGTGCCAGTCCAGCTGCCAGTCCGCTTGCAAGACCAGCTGCACCGTGGGCAACCAGAGCTGCAAGAACAACGGAGAAAAGGTGAACGTTACCCGTAAGCCCCTTATCTGATGGTTCACACATTTGATTTTTCTTACCGAGGCAAGGTATATTATTTTGTCTGGGACGCGGAAAGCGGCAGTCTGCACAATGTTGACAGGGTCGCTTTTCTGATTGTAAACAGGCTGTATGAAGTGCGTCCGCTCACTCTGCAAGAAGAGGATGAGCTTAATGCCGTTGGACGCGAAGAATACGACGGCATAGTGTCCGAACTTAGGAATTTGGAAGCGGAGGGCTGTTTGAACTCCCCCTGCGCCACCTATACGGATAAAAAGCGTACGGGCGAGATAAAGGCGATGTGCCTCAACGTGTGCTACGACTGCAATTTGAGGTGCAAGTATTGCTTTGCCGACGAGGGCACATATCATACGGTAAACCGCGCCCACATGAGTGCGGAGGTGGGAAAGCAGGCGATAGATTGGCTTATTTCCCACAGCGGAAAGCGCCGCAATTTGGAGGTGGACTTCTTCGGAGGCGAGCCTCTTTTGTGCTACGACGCGGTAAAGGAGATAGTGGAGTATGCCCGCTCCAAGGAGGCGAGATCGAGCAAGACGTTTTCTTTCACCATGACCACAAACTGCCTGCTTTTGGACGAGAAAAAGGCGCAGTGGCTGGATGAAAATATGTACAATGTCGTGCTTTCCCTGGATGGAAGAAAGGAGGTGCACAACCGTATGCGCCCCACTCCCACCGGCAAGGATGTATATGATCTTATCCGCAAAAATGCGCTCTATATGGCTAAATTGCGCGGAAAGAAGTCCTACTATGTGCGCGGAACTTTCACCAAGGCTAATTTGGATTTTGCCGACGACGTAAGGGCGATGGTGGAAGCGGGCTTTGACAGCGTTTCCGTCGAACCCGTGGTGACCGATATCCCCGGAATTGCAATAGAAAGCGAAGATCTTCCCAAGATAGAGGAAGAGTACGACAAGCTTGCCCGTTACTATTTGGACAGATATAACGAGGGCAAGCCCTTCACATTCTTTCACTATTTCATAGATTTGGAAACATCCCCCTGCATGACCAAGCGTCTGACCGGATGCGGCAGCGGCTGCGAATATGTGGCGGTATCTCCCGAAGGCAAGATATACCCCTGTCACCAGTTCTGCGAACAGCCCGAATACTGCATGGGCGACGTATGGGGAGGGGAGGGCGTCCCCGGCGTAGCCGACTTCTTTGCCACCAACATCGTCACGCGCAAAAAAGAATGCGCAAACTGCTTTGCCAAATACTATTGCAGCGGAGGTTGCGCTGCCAACAACATCAAATTCGGCGGCGGCATGGACAATATCACGCCCATAACTTGCGCCATGATGAAAAAGCGCCTCGAAAACGCTCTGTTTATCAGTGCTTACGAACTTACGGACAAGTAAGTTCGTAATATATGCCGCCATATCGTTCTTTCGCGCCCTGAAAAAATTACATTTTTCATTTGACTTATATATATAAAAATATTATAATGTTTATAACTATGTAGTAAAGGAGGCAATCTTCTTGGCAAAGTCATTTAACAAAGACTTTAAGAAGGGGTCCGGATCGGGTGCCGCCACTGCCGATAGTGCAGGCAAGAAAAAGAGCAGGCGCACCAAATCTATCGTCTTTTTAACGGTTCTTTCCATACTGATAGTGCTTGCTGCGGTATTTGCTTTTGTCAGCTTTGATTTGAACGCGACAGATGAATATCACTCTTATGTGAGCACCATCTCTCTGGGACTCGATCTCAGTGGCGGCGTTTATGCCGTCTACAACGTAGACACATCTTCGGAAGAATACACTTCCATGACCGCGGAAGAGCAGAACGCCGCCATTCAAGGCACGGCGGATACCATGCAGAGTTTGCTTTTTAACCGCGGATATACAGAAGCTCAGGTCACCGTATACGGCACCACCATTCGCGTGGAAGTGCCCGACGTGGACGATCCAGAGCGCATATTCGACTTGGTCGGTCGTCCCGCGTCATTGTGGTTGCAGGGCAGTTCCTCTCAGGTAACCTCCTCTTCGTCGTATGACGAGAATGCCGACGGTATGGACGGCACTCACATATCCAATGCGGGTTTAAGTTACGACAGCACCAGCGGCGAGTATGTGGTAGTGCTGGAATTTGATGATGAGGGTACAGAGATGTTCTCCAACCTCACCACCACCTATTCCGGTCAGTATATCGCTATCTTCGTAAACCGCGAATTGCTCATCAGCCCTCAGGTAAACGAGGCGATAACCAGCGGACAGTGCACCATTAGCGGCGGCTGGTCGGGTTCCACCGGATATCAGGACGCATACGAACTTGCAGTGCAGATAATGGCGGGTTCTTTTGCCGTGCCGCTGGATATGGCGGAAAGCGGCGTTATCTCCGCGACTTTGGGCGGCAGCGCAATCACCGCAGGTATCATCTCCGGCGCGGTTGGTCTGGCTCTTATCGTCATATACATGATGATTTTGTATAAGATGATGGGCGTGGCGTCTGCACTGTCCCTTATTTACTACTCTTTCACATATCTGTTCTTCCTCGCCGTATTCCCCTGGGTACAGCTCACCCTTTCCGGTATCGCGGGCGTGTTGCTATCCATAGGTATGGCGGTGGACGCGAACGTGATTATATTCGAGAGGATAAAGGAAGAAGCCGCGGCGGGCAAGGCGTTGGGTACGGCGTGCGCGCTCGGCTTCAAGCGCTCCACCGGAGCCATAGTGGACGGAAATATAACCACCATTTTCGGTGCGGTTATATTGATAATAGTCGGATCTTTCGGTGCTTCGGCATTACAGGGCTTTGGCATAACGCTGCTTATAGGTATAGTACTCTCGCTCATATGCTCCATGCTTCTCACTCGCGTCATACTTTACGCTATCCGCATTCTTGCCGAGGGCGATGAGGAGAAGAAGAACAAGAGAGGGTATGCTCAGAAGCTGTTCGGCGTGCACAGAGGCGAGCCGATGACGGACGAAGAGTTGCTTGAAGCAAGTATAGCAAAGGAGGCGGAATAATGGGTAAAGGCAAACCGAATTATAAGAAGAAGGCCCCTAACTACAAGAAGAAGGTTCAGCCCAAGCAGGTTGAAGAGCAGATATTGAACGACGAGCTTTCCGTTCGCGATGTGGATATGGAAGAAACGTTGGACACCACCGTGGCGGTGCCCGAGGCGGAGGAAGTCGTTCAGCCCAAGGCGGAAGAAGCGCCTCAGCCCGAGGCGGAGGTCGTAGCAGAGGCGGCCGTACAACCGAAAGTCACAGCCGCGCCCAAGGCAAAGGGGAGTCTTTCCGACAAGTGGAGCAGGTTCCGTTTGACTTCGTATTGGAGGCTGTGGATATCCATTCCCTTCATCGTGATAATAATAGCCATCATATGTTTCGGCGCGTATGCCGGACAGGCGGGCGCTTTTGAAGGAGGCATAAACATAGGTATCGACTTCAAGGGCGGCACTATCATCACCACAAAATTGGGTTCAAGCGCGGTGGAGAACGAATATGACGTATATTACGATATAATAGAGAGTGCCATCAGCAGCGAAGAGATAGCGCAGCAGGTGATAGACTACGCCACCGAGAACGAGTTGGCTTCCAACCTCTCCGTACAGGCGGTCACCCCCACGATAAACTATACGCAGACGTCGGGCACGGGCGAAGATATGGCTATCGTGTTCAAGATAGACAACATCTCCTCCGCATTCGACAACTCCGCGAACGACATCACGCGCTATCGCAACGAGCTCATCTTGGATAGGATCGCCACCGATATCAACGCCCGCTTCTCCGAAGAAGGCATAACAAACAGGGTATATGTGAATGAGGATATCACTTCTCAATATATCGGCGCGTCCGCAAGTTCCCGTCTGCTTATGCTGGGCGGCATAGCGCTCGCGGTAGCCATACTGGTCATCTTGTTATATGTGATCATCAGGTTCGAAGTGTTCAGCGGTCTGTCAGCGGTTATCGCGCTCGTTCACGACGTGGCGATAATGTTCTGCATAACCATCATCTTCAAGATTCAAGTAAACGCGGCGTTCGTATCGGCTATCATCACCATCGTGGCATACTCGATAAACAACACGATAGTCATCTTCGACCGCGTACGCGAAAACAACAAGATAGCCAAGAAGATGGCGGGAGATGCGGCGGCGGTGAACACCTCCGCCATGCTGCGTCCGCTGGTGGATAGGTCGGTGCGCGAAACCACGCTGCGCAACTTCAACTCCACGATAACTACGCTGGTCATGATTTTGATCTTCTCCATCATCGGCACATCGTCGGTGAGGGAGTTCGGCGTACCGGTAATAGCGGGACTTATAGGCGGTTTCTATTCGTCCATGTTCCTCTCGCCTTCGCTGTATATCCTCATGAAAGAGGGCAACGAAAAGCGCAAGGCAAAGTCCGCAGCGAAAAAGGCGGCGGCCAAGACAAAGGCGGCGACAGTCAAGTAAGGCGGGCGCAAAGGCAGCATTTCAAAGCCGTTTCCGTATGGGAGCGGCTTTTTTGCCGCAAGGTATTTACGCATGGCGGAAAATGTGATATAATATATATACTTTTATGATTAAAGAGCAGGAAAAAAGCATAATAGACCGTCTTCTGCGCGAGCGCGGGATAGTGGGAGAGGAGGAAAAACTCAAATTCTTTTCCCCCTCTTTGGACGATCTCACGCCTTTGGAGGAGTATAACGGACTGGCGGAGGTGAGGGACAGGATAGCCCTTGCCCTGAAGCACAAGCAGAAGATAGTCATCTATGGCGACTACGACTGCGACGGACTGTGCGCCGCCGCCATACTCTACGAATATCTAACGCAGGCGGGTGCGGATTGTTCTTATTACATACCCGACAGGCATACGGAGGGGTACGGGCTGAACTTCAACGCCCTTACGGATATAGCGGAAGAGCAGTTTCCCGACCTGATAATAAGCGTGGACTGCGGCATCACTTCCGCGGAAGAAGTGCGCTTTGCCCAAGAGGATTTGGGTATAGACATGGTGATAACCGACCATCACGAACCGGGCGCGGAAATTCCCGATTGTCCCGTGTTCGACCCAAAGCTGAGCGACAGGGGGAGAGATATATGCGGCGCGGGCGTGGCGCTTAGGATAGTAGAGGCTTTGGACAAGGGCGCGATGGAGCGGTTTTTGGATATAGCCGCCCTTGCCACCGTGGCGGACGTGGTGCCGCTTACCGGGGACAACAGGGTGATAGCGTCCTTGGGCATAGCTCTTTTGAATAAGCGCAGGCGCAAGGGCTTGAACATCCTAATGGACAGCTGTCTGAAAGGTCCCGTCACCGCGCGCGACATCGCCTTTAAGCTGGGACCCAGGATAAACGCCACGGGCAGAGTGGAAACGGCGTACGAAACGGTGTCACTCTTCTATGAAAAGGACGTATTCCTCTTGGAAACGCTGGTGAGGAAGATAAACGAATGCAACGAACGCCGCAAGGAATTTACCCGCGACCTCACTCAGGCTTGCGTGGAGAAGTTGCAAGGGCAAGACATCTCGAACAAGAGTATACTCGTACTCTACGACCCCTATTGGGACGACGGAGTATTGGGCATAACCGCCTCGCGGCTGACGGAGCTGTATAACCGCCCCGTCATACTCATAACAGACAGCGGAGATGAAGCCAAAGGCTCGGGCAGGAGCGTGGAGGGCGTGGACATATTGGACTGCGTGCGCTCGTGCGCTTCCTATTTGGAGAGGTTCGGCGGGCACAAACGCGCCTGCGGAATCACCATAAAAAAGTCGCTTGTCAAGGAGTTCGAATTTGTCCTCAACGCCAGCTGTAAGCGCAAATATCCCAACTTCAAGCCGCACTTCACTATGGCGGAGGGAATGGAAATAGCCCTGCCGTGCAGCGCGGAATTTGCCCGCGAACTCGCTAGGTTCGAGCCGTGCGGGGAGGGGAATCCGCGTCCCGTGTTTACTTCTCAGATAGGAAGAGGCGCGTTCTCGCGCATGGGCGGCGGCGCGCATATAAAAGAGAGTGTGAGTGAAGAGTGCGAACTGGTGCAGTTTTTTGCGGGGGAGAAGTTGCAGTGGTACAACTGCTCCGCGGTCAAGAAGCTGGCGTTTCACATAGACTATTCCGTGTTCAACAACCGCGAACGGGCGAGTTTGAACGTGATGGAATCCTACCCCGTGCAGGCGCCTCCCGGACAGCTGCTGCTTGCGTCCTATCTTGCGATGAGCGCGGGCGGCGAGGAGCAGCCCCTCTTGCAGATGGACAGGATAGGCGGGGAAGAACTGGAAGGGCTGAAAGGGGACGGGGTATGCCTGCTTATCGCCTCCAAGGAGGGCGCGGAGCGTGCGGAACGGGTGAGCGAGGGCTTTATATCCGCCTTTGGCAGACCATACACGCCCTGTCCTTACGATACGATACTCTACGCTCCCGCACGCGGCGCGGATTTGGCGGGATATAAGCACATAGTGTTTGCGGAAAAGCCGCTTTCAGATGGCGTAGCGGGCGGATTGAACATAGGCAAGGGGAGCAAGCTATACTATATGGGGGATTATCCCGCCGGACTGAAAGGGTGCGCTCCGACGTACGAAGAGCTGGCGGAGACATACAAGGCGGTGCGCGGCGCGCTGCGCATAAAGACGGGCGTAGGCGAGGCGGCGCTGTTCAATGCGGCCGGAAAAGCCTTGGGTTGGGAAAAATTTCTCTGCTGCATATTTACCTTTGTCGATTTAGGTATTATAATATATAGTAACGGCGGCTTTTCGCTGCCGGACGAGGTGCACAAACGCGACTTGTCGTCGAGCAAGTTGTACAGGCGCATAAAAGAGGAATACGATGGATAAGCAAGAGTTTCTCGAAAAAGCCAAGGAGGTCTACAAACCCGCGTCCTATGCGCGCATAGTCAAGGCGTTTGAATATGCGGAGGAGCGGCATAAGGACCAGTATCGCCTGTCGGGAGAGCCTTATATAGCTCATCCCGTGGAAGTTGCCGCCATTTTGATGGATTTGGGCATGGACAAGAACAGCATCATCGCCGCGCTTTTGCACGACGTGGTGGAAGATACGGGCGCGAAGGAGAGTGAGATAAAGGAAAAATTCGGCGCTACCGTGACGTCTTTGGTGCACGGGGTGACAAAGCTGAGTATGCTCAACTTCAAATCCAAAGAAGAAGCGCAGGCGGAGAACTACCGCCGTATGTTTTTGGCTATGTCCAACGATATACGCGTGATAATCATAAAGCTGGCAGACAGGCTGCACAATATGCGCACCCTCTCTTTCAAGGACCCCGCCTCCCAGCAGAGGATAGCTCAGGAAACGCTGGATATATACGCGCCCATCGCCGCCCGATTGGGTATCGCGAGCATTAAGGGCGAGCTTGAAGATCTGGCTTTGAAATATCTTCATCCCGACGACTACAAGTATATCGCCAACAAGGTGGCGGCGACGCGCGACGAACGCGTGCAGTTTGTGAACAAGATAATCGCACGCATAGACGCAAAATTAAAGGAAATAGGCATAAAGGGAGAGATAAACGGCAGACCCAAACACTATTACAGCATATGGAGGAAGATGCAAAAGGGCAAATCCTTCGAGGAGATATACGACCTGCACGCCATACGCATAATCGTGGACACGATAAAGGACTGCTACGAGGTGCTGGGCACGATCCACACCATGTGGAAGCCCCTGCCTTACCGCTTCAAGGACTACATCTCCGTACCCAAATCCAATATGTATCAATCCCTGCACACCACCGTGCTGAGCAGCGTAGGCGTACCTTTCGAGATACAGATCAGGACGCACGAGATGCACCGCATAGCCGAATACGGTATCGCCGCGCATTGGAAATATAAGCAGGGGGAGAAATTCTCCACCGACTCCAACGACCAAAAGTTGGCGTGGATACGCAACGTGATGGAGCTGCAAAGCGAGGTGGACGATTCCTCCGAGTTCTTGGATATGTTAAAGCTGGACCTCTACCAAGATCAGGTCTATGTGTTCACTCCGGCGGGCGACGTGGTCAATCTGCCCAGCGGCTCCACCGGCATAGACTTTGCTTACAGCGTACACAGCGAGGTGGGCAATAAGTGCGTGGGCATAAAGATAAACTCCAAGATGGCGCACCTCAACACTCCGCTGTCCAACGGCGACGTGGTGGAGGTGATAACTTCTTCCGCGTCCAAGGGACCTTCGCGCGACTGGCTCAATTTTGTGGTGACCCCCTCCGCAAAGGCGAAGATACGCGCCTTCTTCAAGAAGGAGATGAAGGAGGACAATATTCGCCGCGGCAAGGATATGCTGGAAAAGGAGGCGAAGAGGCGCGGTTATAATTTGAGCGAATTGATGGCTTGCGAGGAGTGGAAGAGTTACATTCTCAAAAAGTACAACACTTCCCAGCCCGAAGAGATCTTCGCCATGATAGGCTACGGCGGACTCACCACAAACCAAGTGGTGGTAAAGCTGATAGACTGCTTCAAGAGCCATATAGAGCGCGCCAACGTGCTCGACATAAAGCCCGCTCATGTGGAGGGCACCGCAAGTTCAAGCTCCGGAGGAGTGCTCATAAAGGGATATGACGGTTTCCTCATTCGTTTTTCCCACTGCTGCAATCCTCTTCCCGGAGATAAAATTGTAGGCTATGTGTCGCGCGGAAGGGGCGTATCCATTCACAGGGCAGACTGTCCCAATGTGGCGTCCTACGAGCCGGAGCGGCTCATAGAAGCCAGCTGGCCCGCCGGTATAGGCGAAAAATTCACCGCGTCCGTGAATATAGAAGGGGACGACAGGACGGGACTTTTCAGCGACGTTGCTACCATGTTAAACAATATGAAGATATATATGACCGGTATCTCTGCAAAGGCGGACAAGGAGGTGGGCACCGCGGTGGTCACCGTTACCATAGAAGTGGATAATCTGGATACTCTGGACTATGTCATAAACAAATTGCGCTCTGTAAAGGGCGTATATAACGTGTACAGGAAGAGTAAGTAATGCGAGCGATAGTGCAAAGGATAAATAGCTGCACGCTCAGCGTGGAGGGAGAAGAGGTAAGCCGCTGCGGCTTTGGGTATCTCATCTTGCTGGGTTTTACGCAGGGGGACGACAGGGCAAAGGCGGACTACATAGTAAACCGCATTGTCAATATGCGCATATTCCGCGACGAAAACGGCAAGCTGAATTTGAGTTTGAAGGAGGTGAACGGGCAGGTGATGTGCGTGTCCAACTTCACCTTGTATGCAAATCCCGCCACGGGCAGACGTCCGGATTTTTCCCATGCGCTCAATCACGAGGAGGCAAAACCTCTGTACGATTACACGATAAATAAATTCAAGGAGTTGCTGGGCGGCGCAGCTCAGGGCGTGTTCGGGGAACATATGCACCTGGACGCCGATTTGGACGGCCCGGTAACGGTGGTGTTTGAAAAATGATACAAGTAAATTGTTTGGTCTTGGGACTTATGGCGGAAAACTGCTATGTGGTAAGAAATGCAGGCAGCTGCGACTGCGTGGTGATAGACCCCGGAGATAGGTATAAGAAGATAAAAAATTATATAGACGAAAACGACCTAAACGTAAAAGGGATTTTACTCACGCACGGGCACTATGACCACATAGGGCAGACGGCTGCTTTGAAAAAAGATACGGGAGCAGACATATATATTCACAGGCTGGACGCGGATAAACTTATAGATCCTAAGAAGAATTTGTCTGCATACAGCTACTTCAAATGCGCTCCCGCTCCCGCGGACGTCTTGCTGGAAGGAGGGGAGGTGTTGCACCTTGCAGGCATGGATATAAGGATAATTCACACTCCGGGGCATTCCGCGGGCGGAGTAAGCTATGTTATCGAAGATAGTATCTTCTGCGGCGACACGATATTCAAAGCAAGCTACGGCAGGTATGATTTTTACGACGGGAATTTGAGCGATCTGACCTATTCCGTAAATACGCTTTTGTCTTTGGAAGGGGAGTATAAGATATATCCCGGACATGATGAGCCTACCTCTTCATCTTATGAAAGGGCACATAACCCGCTTTATAAAAGAGTATGATATTTGAGTGTAATTTACCCAATATGACTGCGGATATAGCGGAGGTTATCCGCGCCTTTTGCCCGCATTTTGAAGAGAGCGAGGTGGAGGGTAAGACCTCTTTGAAAATAGAGATTCACCCCGATAATTCAGCCGACATATTGCTAAAATACTATCTATTATCTGAAGAGCCGAAATATTGTTTTGAAAAACACGTTAATTCAGAAGTATTTTCCGACCCCATGGAGCGCAAGCGCGTAATAAAACGCAGCGCAAAAGTAATGGTGTACGACTTGATGGAAAAGGTGTTTGAAAAGACTCTTCCCTACGGCTCGCTCACGGGAGTGCGCCCCACCAAATTATACAGCGACATTTTGCAAAAAGGCGAAAATGCCTTTGACTACTTCGTAAATACCCTGCGCGTTTCTCCTTCAAAGGCGGAGCTTATAAAGAGCGTATGTCTTGCCCAAAGCAATTTGAAACGCAAAAGGCGCGACAGTGCGGACTTGTTTGTAAATATCCCCTTTTGCACAAGCAGGTGCAGCTATTGTTCCTTCATCTCCGCGGAAATAGGCAGGGTGAAGAAGTTCATACCCGCGTATGTGGACTTACTTATAAAAGAGATAGAATGCGCAAAGGCGATAATACGCGAGGGCGGCTACTTTTTGCGAGCGATATATGTGGGCGGCGGTACTCCCACCTCCTTGCCTGCAAGGGACTTTGAAAAGGTGCTGCGGGCGCTTTCGGGTATGGGAGTGGAGTTCACCGTGGAGGCGGGGAGAGCGGACAGTATAGACGACGACAAGTTAAAAATTATGGACGAAATGGGAGTAACTCGTATCTCGGTAAATCCTCAGTCGCTTAACGACAAGACCATGGAAATCATCGGCAGAAAGCATACCGCCGCTCAATTTTATTCCGCGTTCGAAAGGGCTAGGAAGTTTCCCTTCGACATCAACTGCGACCTCATCGCCGGGCTTCCCGGGGAAGATGAAAACGACTTTGCCCGTACCGCCGACGGCGTGTTTGCGCTGGGCGCGGAGAACGTGACCGTGCACACCCTCTCCCTGAAAAAGGGCTCCGTACTCAAAGTTTCCGGCTACGAGGGTGAAGAAAGAGCCGTGGGACAGATGGTGGATTACGCCCGCCTGCTTGCCAAGCGGCTGGGATATATACCGTATTATATGTATCGGCAAAAGTACATGAGCGGCAATTTGGAGAATGTGGGCTACTGCAAGACAGGCAAGCAGTGCTTGTATAACATCGACATCATGGAAGAATGCGCAAGTATAATCGCCTGCGGCGCGGGCGGAATAAGCAAGTTGTATATTCCCGAAGAAAACAGGCTGGAACGTCTGCCCGATCCAAAGGGTTTGGACGTCTATCTGTCTAGGGGAGAGGAGCTGATGACTGCCAAGAGGGAATTCTTTTTGACGGGCGTCGCGCCGGCGGAAAAAGGCGGTAAAAAGGGCTGAGATCCGCTCGATTCGGCTTTATTTTTCCTTTACTTTTTCAAAATAAGCGCCGTTTACGCTTGCAAAAATCGTCCGATTGCGCCGCGCGTGCAAAGTTTATGTAATATTTTTCCGAAAAAAACCTCATTTTATCGGATATTTGAGCAGCATTGTTATTGACTTTTTATTTTGCATATAATATAATTATATTAACGACCGTGGAAGATCACGGCTATTTCAGATAAGAGGTTGAGTTATGAGGGATTACGTTAAATTCAAACCATCGGCCAAGACGGCATTGGCGGTGCTTTTGATTGCCGCGCTTTTCATGGCGGCGTTTTCACCATTTTTCACATTGCAGACGGCGGCTGCGGAAGCGTGGACGGCAAATACCACATATAGTTATACGCAGGGATTTACGCCGTCGGGGGCATTCACGTCTGTGACAAGTAAGGCTGCGGTTACATACGACAGCGGTATCCCCGACTCGCTCGGAATAATCGAGCCTAAAGCACCTGGCTACGAGTTCACCGGCTTTAAGATAGGCGATACGACTGTGGCGACGTATGACGGTAACGGCGCTCTTACGGTGCTCGATGACGCAAAATTCTTCGCGGATGGCACGGTTGAGCTAACTCCGATTATTGAGGCGATAGAATATACCATAACATATAACGTAAACGACCCTCGTGACGCAGAGGCGGAGCAGGATCCCATAACAAATACCAATCCCACAACATATACCGTGGACGACTATCCCAACGGCGTAGGGTTGAGCAATCTTTCGGTCAGCGGTTTCACTTTTGCCGGGTGGTATCTGGATCGGGATAACGACGGCGCTTACGGAGAGGGAGATTCGCTTGTAGAAGAACTTAACTTGGATCTTATGACGGAATCTATAAGCAACAATATAGTGCTCAACGCCGTTTGGGCCACTCAGACGTATACCCTCACCATAGTGATAGGGAATTCAAGCGAAACTATCTCCAATATTCCCGACGGCTCGTACATCAGCGCCTATCTGGGCACAAACAGCAGCCCTACGCCTCCCGCAGGGCAGGAGTTCTACGGCTGGATGATGGACAATCAGCTTATCAACGTGAACACCACGCAGATAACGGGCGACACCATCATCACCGCGCAGTTCGGCGAACCTCGACTGGTGGTTTCCGTTTCCAGCACTAAGCCCATAAAAGACAACTTATCGGGAGAGTGGACGGATGTAACCGAGCAGCAGAGTGTCTCCGTCGCTCCCGGCACCTATACCCCCGAACAACTGCGCTCCCAGTTGAGCGTGGACTTAACCCCTCGCGGCTATGTGCTCGAGAGTGTGACATGGGCGGACGGCACGACGGAAGCGAAGTCTATTCTCAATCAGACCGACGCCAATGCTCTCACCGTAGAATGCGTGTTTGAGCGCGCGAAATTCTCCATTACGATACAATATTATTACGATCTTAATAAGGATAATGTGGCAGACGACTTTGACGGAGACGGTTCTCCCGAAAAGGCGGCGTTAACCCATTATGAAAGCAAAGAATATTTGGATACATTTACGATTAAATCCCCCGTTATAGCCAGGTTGCAGGCGAACAGGAATACAGGCCCCCTCACAGCCGACCGTAACCAGACGATAACCGTATTTTACAGGGCAGCGGAACAAACCGCGGACATCGCCGGTATAGGCGGCACCGTGCGCAACGATGACGGCGGACTTTTGGAAACCACCGTATCCGCTTCTTGGAACGTGGAGAACGTAAGCGCGCATTCCGCCAAGGCGGACGAAACGAATATGCAGCCCTGCGGCGTGTTGTCCATAGATTTGGCAGCGGCGGATGGCGGCGTGATCGGCGTGCGCGGAATATATACCGTAACCATAAAACTTGCGTCTGTTCTCGAAGATTTCAAGGACGACTGCATGGTATTCCTCATAAACGAGGACGGCAGTTATTCTCAAATCGACGCGAGGTTGGTGGACGGCACCTTGCAGCTGACCATAGACGCATCCGGCGAGTACCTGCTGGTAGGCACTCCCGCGCAGAGTTATTTCTGGCTGTGGGTGCTCATAGCGTTGCTTGCATTGCTGCTCATCCTGCTCATAGTACTGCTCATAGTACTGCTCGTGGGCAACAAGAAGAAGGTGGCGTTCGTACTCAACGACGGCACGGATGCAGTGATAGAACCCGTCAAAGCGAAGAAGGGCGACATAATAGAGCTGCCCGTACCCGAAGAAAGGGAAGGCTTCATCTTCGCAGGTTGGTATCTGGATGAAGAGTGCACTCAGCCCGTGCCCTATATCACGGACGACGAAGACGACAAGGACGAGGGTGCAGCTGCGGCTCCCGAAACTCCCGACGACGACCCCGACGGCGCTCCCGATGCGGACGCAAAGGAAGTACCCGAAGAGGAAGCCCCCGCAGATGAAGCGGCGCAAGCGCCTGCGGACGAGGAATCCGTCCGAGAGGATGCGGAAGATACACAAGAGCAATCTCCCGCGGAAGAAGCCCCGTCCGAACGATTCGAGGAGGCGATTGAAACGCCTTCGGAAGACGTGACGGAAGAAGTTCCAGCAGAGGACGCTCCCGTCGAAGAGACCCCTTCTGAAGACGTGACGGCGGAAGCCCCCGCAGAGGACGCTCCCGTTGAAGAGACCCCTTCGGAAGACGTGACGGCGGAAGCCTCCGCAGAGGACGCTCCCGTTGACGAAACGCCTTCGGAAGAAGTGACGGCGGAAGAAACTCCCGCAGAGGAAGCTACAACGGAAGAGGAGAAGAAGGATGAGCAGCCCGAAGACCCCTTCGGCAACGATATCAGGATATTCGACGAACCGGGCGGCTCCGATGTCACCGATAAGCAGCAGGGAGGAGGAAAAACCGACGCTATGAGTTCAAAACGTGCCAAAAAGGCGAGGGCGAAAAAGACTGCCCAAGAAACTATACAGATAAAGGAGATGACCGCCGAGTACAAGGGCGAGGAGTATGACGCTCCGTCCGTGGACGAGGCAATCACCGAGGGCGTATCCGATGAAGCGGAAGTCAGGGAAACCGCCGATGCAGAAGCCCCTGCCGCCGAATTTGACGGGGAGTATATCGCCGTAGAGACCACCGCGGACGCAGTGGAGGTTGAGGCAGAGTCGGAGGAAGTCATAGCCGAAACCGAAGAAGCCGCAGCCGAAACCGAAGAAGTCGCAGCGGAAGAGGCGGAAGCCGTTGAGGAAATATCCTCAGCCATAGAGCAGGCAGAGGCGGCAGCGGAAGAGGCGGAAGAAGTCGCAACCGAGGCGCAAGAAGCCGAGATAAAG
>CALWRK010000022.1 GCA_944383935.1 uncultured Clostridia bacterium | reverse complement strand
CGCAAGCCGCCGGAGGGGAAGGAAGAAGCGTCCGGTTCGCCCTTGATGAGCTCCTTGCCGCGGAATTCCGTTATCACTGTGCCGTCGCCGGCGGGGGTGATGAAGGAGTCATGTTTTTCCGCCGTCACGCCCGTCATTGGCTGGAACCAATGGGTGAAGTGGGTAGCGCCGCGCTCCAAAGCCCAGTCCTTCATGGCGTTTGCGATCACGTTTGCCGTGGGCAGATCGAGCGGCGTATCCGTCGCCAGACAGTTCTTCAAAGCCTTGTAGGTGCTGCGCGGAAGACGCTCTTGCATGACGGCGTCGTTGAACACCATGCTGCCGAATACTTCTTTGATGTTTTCCATAATATCTCCTTGTGCGGAATTTCTTCCTCAAATTTATTTACAAACAAAAAGGCGCCGCGAATCTTCGCAGCGCCATTGCCGTTTACATCAGCTATTTTATGCTCAAATTTTGCGTATGTCAACCGATTTTGACGTGTTTTTTCGCAAAAATTTCGCAGCAAAAATCGCCCTTATTTTGTTTACTTTTCCCGTTTGATGTGATAGAATACGTTAGAACAAAGGCGTTCGCATGAGGGTAAATTCCCTCTTGCGGGCGCTTTTTCCGTTTTACGGAAAAGGAGCAGTATGGAAAGCAGATATTACGAAGGAAAGGTGCGCATACCCTCCGGATGTGCGATAAGCGGCTTTATCAACCGCGACGGCAGACTTTCGGACGGCAGCGCCATCATTAAATCCATAGCCACAATGCACGACCGTTCCAACGGACTGGGAGGCGGCTTTGCCGGCTACGGGATCTACCCCGAATACAAGGACTATTACGCGATACATATGTTCTATCGCGATACGTTGATAAAAAAGCAGGTGGAGGAATTTTTGGACGAGCACTTCGACATTATCAACCTCTCCAAAATCCCCGTACGCAAGACGCCTAAGATAGTGGACGAACCGCTCATATGGCGTTACTTTGTCAAACCTCTGCCCACCAAACTTGCGGAAAGCCAGCTGGATGAGGACGAGTTCGTATCTCGCTGCGCTTTTCGTATAAACACCTTTATGGACGGGGCGTATGTGTTCTCCTGCGGGAAGAATATGGGCGCGTTCAAGGCGGTGGGTTATCCTGAGGACGTGGGCGAATTTTACCGTTTGGACGAGTATGCGGCATACAGCTGGATAGCACACGGCAGGTATCCCACCAATACTCCCGGCTGGTGGGGCGGAGCGCACCCCTTTTGCCTGCTCGATTTTGCGGTGGTACACAACGGAGAAATATCCTCCTACGACGCGAACAGACGCAATATAGAGATGTACGGATACAAGTGCAATTTGCAGACGGACACGGAGGTGATAACGTACATCTTCGACTATCTGGTGCGCAAGCGCGGGCTAACGCTGCAAGAAGCGTGCAAGGTGATAGCCGCCCCCTTTTGGGAGCAGATAGATCGTATGCCCGCACAAGAGAGGGAGCAGGCGGAATATCTGCGCAGGATATATTCCGGACTTTTGGTCACGGGACCTTTCTCCGTAATTTTGGGCTATACGGGCGGACTGCTTGCGATCAACGACAGGCTGAAATTGCGCGGTATGGTGGTTGCGGAAAAGGGAAATACCACATACATAGCCAGTGAAGAGTGCGCCATACGAGTAATCGCGCCCGTGCTTGACAAGATATATTCTCCCAAGGGCGGAGAAGTCGTGATTGCGGAGGTGGGCAGATGAACGCGAGAGCAAGAGCCGAATTCGAAATATTAAAGGACAAAGAAAGGTGCATAGACTGCGGACTGTGCGAAAGGCAGTGCAGCAACGGCGTATATAAGCGCGAGGACGGCAGATGGTTTATAGCCGACGAAAAGTGCGTGAACTGCCAGCGTTGCGTGGAGATGTGCCCCACGGGCGCGCTCAAAGTCATCCCCAACCGCAACGCTCCGCGCGGGGACGGAAACTGGTCGGTGCGAGCGGTGAGGGAGATATACAAACAGGCGGAAACGGGCGGAGTACTGCTGTCTTCCATGGGCAATCCTTCCGATATGCCCACCTACTTCGACAGGATAGCCATAAACGCGTCCCAGGTGACAAATCCCTCCATAGATCCGCTGAGAGAACCTATGGAAACGCGCGTATATCTGGGAGCGAAAGACCACGAGATAAAGAGGGATTCCTCCGGCAGACTTATCACGGAAAACAGGGGATTGAGGCTGGAAGTGCCCATACTCTTTTCCGCTATGTCCTACGGATCCATAAGCTATAACGCCCACGCCGTATTGGCGCGCGCGGCGCAGGAGCTGGGGACGTACTACAATACGGGCGAGGGCGGCTTGCACCGCGACTTTTACAAGTACGGCGCGAGTACGATAGTGCAGGTGGCTTCGGGCAGATTCGGCGTGCATAAGGACTACCTCGAAGCGGGCGCCGCCATAGAAATCAAGATGGGGCAGGGCGCAAAGCCGGGCATAGGCGGGCATCTCCCCGGCAAGAAGATAGTGGGCGATATAGCCGCCACGCGCATGATACCGCAGGGCAGCGACGCCATATCCCCCGCGCCCCACCACGACATATACTCCATAGAAGATCTGCGTCAACTGGTGGATTCGCTCAAAGAAGCCACGGAGTATAAAAAGCCCGTGTTCGTAAAGGTGGCGGCGGTGCACAACATCGCGGCGATCGCCAGCGGCATAGCCAGAAGCGGCGCGGACGTCATCGTGCTGGACGGCTGGCGCGGCGGTACGGGCGCGGCTCCCACGCGCATACGCGACAACGTGGGCATACCCATAGAACTCGCCCTTGCAGGAGTGGACTCCCGCCTCAGAGCGGAGGGCATAAGGGACAGGGTGTCCCTCATCGCGGGCGGCAGTATACGCAACTCCGCCGACGTGGTTAAGGCTATCGCCTTGGGCGCGGACGCGGTATATATCGGCACGGCGGCGCTCATAGCTATGGGCTGTCATATGTGCCGCAACTGCCATAGCGGTAAGTGCAACTGGGGTATAGCCACCCAAGATCCCGCACTGGTGTCGCGTCTGGACGTGAATGCGGGCGTGAGGCGGCTGATAGGACTTATCACCGCATGGAAACACGAGATAGAAGAGATGATGGGCGGCATGGGCATAAACGCCATAGAGGCGCTGCGCGGCAACAGACTGATGTTGCGCGGGCTGGGACTTAATTCGCGTGAGCTGGACATACTGGGCATCATGCACGCAGGAGAGTAATATGGAAATATACGCAAAGGGGATGGAGAGCAGACATCTCAACGAGATTATAAGGAGCTGTAAGGATAAAAATATCATCGTGCGCGGCGTGAACGGTCAACGCTTTATCGCCTGCGGACTGGACGGTAAGGATATAACCGCATACGGCACTATAGGCAACGGCGCGGGCGCATATATGCTGGGCGGTGTGCTGAGAGTGGAGGGCAGCGCTCAGGACGCTGCCGGGGATACGATGAACGGCGGCGAGATATATGTGGGAGGCAGGTGCGGCGACGCAACCGGATACGCCATGCGCGGCGGAGAGATATACGTCAAAGAGGATGTGGGCTATCGCGCGGGCGTGCATATGAAACAGTACGGAGAACACAGGCCCGTTATAGTCGTGGGCGGCACGGCGGGCTGTTTTTTGGGAGAATACCTGGCGGGCGGCGTGATAGCGGTACTCAATTTGAAGAATGAAAAATGCCCCGTGGGGGAGGACATGGCGCGCGGAATGCACGGCGGCAGGATATATGTGCGCGGCAAGGTGAGTGTACCCCTTCCCGTATCTGTGACCGCAAGTAAGGCGAGGCGTGAGGATATGGAGCTGATACGCCCGCAGATAGAGAAATTCTGCAAGGCGTTTAGGGCGGACGAGAGGGAGATATACTCCGAGGAGTTCACGCTGCTTCAACCGGCGGCGGGCAATCCGTATAACCGCCTTTACGTCAATAATTGAGATTCCGCCGAAAGGCGGATTTTTCATTTTTGACATATGCGCGATTTTACGCTATAATAAAAATATATTCCGTTTACGGAGGTAACTATGCAATACACCAGATATGATGTGGAAGAGTTTGTGCGCGAACACGACGTAAAGTTCGTGCGCCTGGCGTTCTGCGACATCTTCGGCAATCAAAAGAACATTTCCGTCGTTCCCGAGCAACTGCCGAAGGCGTTCGAATACGGCATATCCTTTGACGCTTCCGCGGTGAAGGGCTTTATGAATGTGGAGAATTCCGACTTATTGTTAAAGCCCGACCCCGCCACCATGAGCGTGCTCCCGTGGCGTTCGCACGACGGCACCGTGGTCAGGATGTTCTGCGATATATTCAAACCGGACGGGACCCCCTTCACCGCCTCCGGCAGGTATATCCTTAAAAAGGCGTGCGAACACGCGCGCGAGCTGGGCTACACTTGCAGGGTGGGCACTGAGTGCGAGTTCTACCTCTTTTTGGCGGACAAGGACGGCGCTCCCACGCTCATTCCGCTGGACAGGGGAGGATATTTCGATATATATCCGCTGGACAAAGGGGAGAACGTGCGCAGAGAGATATGCAACATCCTCACGGAGATGGGGCTCAATCCCGAGCGCAGCCACCACGAACAGGGACCGGGACAGAACGAGATAGACTTCCGCCACTCCGAGCCGGTGTCCGCGGCGGACAATTTGGTAACTTTCCGTTGGATAGTTTCCAATGTGGCGCAGGCGAACGGGCTGGCGGCTTCCTTCGACCCCAAGCCCTTGGATGGGGAGAGCGGAAACGGACTTCATGTGAACATCTCCCTTCAAAAGGACGGGGAGAACATATTCTCCGAAAGAGGGGGAATGAGGGAGGACGCAAGAAGTTTTATCGCCGGCGTGATGAACAGGGCGGCGGAGATAGCCGCGTTCACAAACCCTCTGCCGCAGTCTTATGACAGGCTGGGCAGCTGCGAAGCGCCAAAATATATAACTTGGTCGCGAGGCAATCGCTCCCAGCTCATCCGTGTGCCGTATGCGGACGAAGAGGGCAGGAGAATAGAGCTGCGCTCCCCCGACCCGTCCAGCAATCCCTATCTCGTGTTTGCGCTCATAATAGAGGCGGGACTTGAAGGTATCAGGGAGCATATGCCACTTGAAGAGGCGTGCGACAAGAATATGTTCGAGGTGGAGGAGGGCGGATACCCCTCCCTGCCCGCGGACATCTCTCATGCGGCGAAACTTGCAAAAGACAGCGAATTTGTAAAGAGGGTGCTGTCGAAAGAGATTATAGACAAGTATTTGGAAAGATAATGAACAAAGTGCTGGTGGCTTCCATATCCGAGCTGGACGTGCGGGAAATTCTTGGGCGTGAGTTTAGCGCGCGCCTGAGCATAGAGCGCGTGAGCGGAGCGGGGCAAGCACGCAGAAAGATGGATTCGGACGGATATTCCCTCCTCATAATAAACACTCCTTTGGAGGACGAACTGGGGGCGGAATTCGCCATTCAGGCGGCAGAGCGCACCACCGCGGGCATACTCATTTTGGTTAGGCAGGGGATATACTCCATGGCGGCAGACAAGCTGGAAGCATACGGCGTGGTGGTCATGCCCAAGCCGTACAACGCCGAGGACGTGCGCAGGGCGAGCAGACTTTTACTCGCCACTTCCGCCAGATTGCAGGGGATGAAGAGGGCGGCGGTAAAGCTGAGAAGTCAGATAGACGAACTTAAAACGGTATACCGCGCCAAGTGCGTGCTAATGCAGTATCTGAACATGACGGAGGAAGAAGCGCACCGGTATATAGAAAAGCAGGCGATGAACAGCCGCCGCAGCCGCTATCAGGTGGCGCTGGACGTGATCAGAACTTACGAAAATTAAATTTACTCTTCTCAGCCCTTGACAGGAGCGGGACGGGAATAGTATAATCTATAAGAACAAAGGCGTTCACTGCGGACGAAGTCCGTAGTGGGCGCCTTTCTACTTTTCGGAGGACGTATGAGCAAGTATATCTTTGTAACGGGCGGAGTGGTATCCGGGCTGGGAAAGGGCATTACCGTGGCGTCTTTGGGCAGACTTTTGAAGTCCAAAGGATATAAGGTGGCGGCGCAAAAGCTGGACCCTTACATAAACGTGGACCCCGGCACCATGAGCCCCTATCAGCACGGGGAAGTATTCGTGACGGAGGACGGCGCGGAAACCGACCTCGATTTGGGACACTACGAGAGGTTTATAGACGAGAACACCAATAAATATTCCAACCTCACCACGGGCAAGGTATATTACAACGTCATTAGAAAGGAGCGCGAAGGGGCATACCTGGGCGGCACGGTGCAGGTAATTCCCCACATCACCGACGAGATCAAGAGGTTTATATATTCCGTGGGAGTAAAGTCGGGCGCGGACGTGGTCATCACGGAGATAGGCGGCACGATAGGCGATATAGAAAGTCAACCTTTTTTGGAGGCGGTAAGGCAGGTATGCTTCGAGCATAAGGGGGAGAGTATGCTCATCCATGTGACCTTGGTGCCGTTTATAGACGGTTCGGACGAATACAAGACCAAACCCACACAGCATTCCGTAAAACAGCTGCAATCCATGGGCTTGCATCCGGATATAATAGTCACGCGGTGCAGGGAGCGTCTGCCTCGCGAGGTGAAGGATAAGATAGCCATGTTTTGCAATGTGGAGCGCGACTGCGTGATAGACAACGTCACCGTGCCCAGCTTGTACGAAGCGCCGCTCATGCTGGAAGAAGGCGAAATAAGCAAAAAGGTATGCCGTATACTCGGGCTGGAGGACAGACCTTGCGATTTGGAAGAGTGGAAGGAGATGGTCAAGCGCATAAAAAACCCCGGCAGGGGCGTGAAAATCGCACTTGTGGGCAAGTATGTGAAACTGCACGACGCCTACCTTTCCGTCGCGGAAGCGCTGCGCCACGGCGGACTTAAACACAACCTGTCCGTGCAGATAGACTGGGTGGATTCGGAAACGTTGACGGAAGAAAACGTAAAAACACGCCTTATGGGCTGCACGGGAGTGATAGTGCCGGGCGGCTTCGGCGACCGCGGCATAGAGGGAATGATAGTCGCGGCAAAGTATTGCAGGGAAAATAAGATACCCTATTTCGGAATATGCCTGGGAATGCAGATAGCTGTCATAGAGTATGCGCGCGACGTATTAAAGCTGCCAGGCGCGCACTCGGGAGAATTTAACAGTATGTCGCCGCACAAGGTGATCGACTTGATGGCAGACCAGTACGGGAATTTGCCCAAGGGCGGAACCATGCGTTTAGGCAAATATCCCTGCCGCCTTGCCGAGGGAAGCCGCGCAAGGCAGATATACGGTTCCGAGCAGGTGGAGGAGCGCCATCGTCATCGTTATGAATTCAACAACGCCTATCGCAAGGCATTCGAGGACGCGGGGCTGACGGTATGCGGCTATTCACCCGATTGCAAGCTGGTGGAAGCGGTGGAGATAACGGACAGACCTTTCTATATAGGCGTGCAATTCCACCCCGAATTCAAAAGCAGACCCAATCGTCCTCATCCGCTTTTTGCGGCGTTCGTAAAGGCGTGCGGGGAGGAGAAGATATGAAGATAAACGATACATTCAAAAAACTCGCGCCCAGCTATCTGTTCGCGGGAATAGCAAACAAAGTGGCTGCGTATAAGAGGGAAAATCCCGACAAAAAAGTGATCTCTCTGGGTATAGGCGACGTCACCCGTCCGCTGATAAAGCCCGCCGTGGACGCACTTATGAAAGCAGCTGCGGAAATGGGTACGGCGGAGGGATTCCGCGGCTATGGTCCCGAACAGGGCTATGACTTTTTGCGCTCTTCCGTCGCCGCTTATTACGCGGGCAGAGGGGTGAGTTTACAGGCGGACGAGATATTCATATCCGACGGAGCCAAGAGTGACTTGGGCAATTTTTTGGACATATTCCCGCGCGGTATGAAGGCGCTCATTCCCGATCCCGTCTATCCCGCCTATGTGGACGGAAATATAATGTCGGGCAATGAGATAGCGTACATGAACGCCACGCCCGAAAACGGCTTTTTACCCATGCCGTCCGACGTAGGGGAGAGGGCGGACGTGATATATCTCTGTTCTCCCAACAATCCCACGGGAGCGGCGTACACCTTCGATGAGCTGAAAGAATGGGTGAAGTATGCGCTGGAACAGGGATCTTTGATCATATACGACGCCGCCTACGAACGATTTATAGAAGAGGACGACTGTCCCCACACCATCTTCTCCGTGCCCGGAGCCAGGGGGTGCGCGGTGGAGATATGTTCTTTCTCCAAGATGGCGGGATTCACGGGACTCAGGTGCGGCTGGACGGTGGTACCGCACGAGTTGCAGGGCAACGCGATAAACGCCGCATGGCTGAGGAGGCAATGCGTCAAATTCAACGGAGTACCGTACATAGTCCAGCGCGCTGCGGAGGCGGTGCTCACTCCCGCAGGTCTGAAAGCCGCGGACGAGAATATAGAATACTATAAAAACAACGCGCGTGTTATAGGTAAGGCGCTGGATAAGGCGGGGATACGCTACTACGGCGGCAAGAACTCTCCGTATATCTGGATGGAGTGCGGAATGCCCTCGTGGGACTACTTTGACAAGTTGCTCACGAAAGCGCAGGTGGTGGGTACTCCCGGCGCGGGCTTCGGCAAGAACGGGGAGGGATTTTTCCGACTCACCGCCTTCTCCGACGCGGACAGCACCGCGGAGGCAGCGGCAAGAATAGCCGCGCTTAAATGAGGTAAAAGCGGTTCGAAAAGATATTTCTTCATGCAATTTCGGTGTGGAGTGTAGGGTGATAACGAACCGTGACTGCCGCGTAAAGGAGATGAATATATTGGGGGAGCGCTTTGCGCTTAAAAGCAAGGCGCTATATGCGGCGGGGCTGCGTCCGATAAGGGCGCGGCTTTTTCAAATAATTGCCAAAAGCACGATTATATGTTATACTAACCGTATACGCAAGATACGAAAGGGAGAAGTATTATGATACTCTACGCACTTCAAGCCAAGGATAACTGCGGCAAATCCACCACGTTAAAGCGCCTTCTGCTCAAATTTTTGCAAGAGGGGCGGGCGATAACACCCGTAGATAAGGTTGCACTTGCCAAGGAGTTGGAAGAAGAAAAGCGCGCCGAGATGAGCGGTGCGGAGTACGAAACAGCCGACTGTATTGCGATAGCGGACGTGCGCGGCGTGAGAGTGGGCGTGGCGTCGGACGGCTCCACTCCCGAGATAACCATGGACGCTTTGCAGGCGTTTGAAGAGGGCGGATGCGACGTGGGGTTTTGCGCGGTGCGCTCCAAGGGCGCGGTGCAGGCGTTTTTGGAGAGATTTGCGCGCACAAACACGGTTTATAAGATAGAAAAAGCGGTACTCTTAAACGCGGAATATTTTCCCGAAGCCAAGGAGTATACGGAGAACTTGAACAACTGGCAGACGGAGAGTCTTTACGCATATTTCAAGAGCGAGGCGGAAAATTTCAAGAGAAGATGACAAGTCCGCTCGCGCGGATATCGGGCAGAAAGAGATGCTGGCAGTATTTGTACTAGTTATATTGTTCGCCACCTGTGCAGGCGCCACCTGCGGCATGGGAGGAGGGGTCATAATCAAGCCCGTCCTGGACGCGCTCAGCCCTATGAGCACTTTCCAGATAAATTTTGCGTCCTCCATGTGCGTGCTTGCCATGGCGCTGTCCTCTTTGGTAAAACACATATTTCAGAAAAAATCCTCGCATATTCCCACCGCCGCAGCAGCGGCGAGCGGTGCGTTCGCCGGCGGAGTTGCTGGAGAGTTCATCTTCGAAGCGGTGGAAAAGGCGGCTTCAAAGATATTGGGAGAAAATGCCGACGCCCTTCTCAAGATAATTCAAAATTCCGTCTTAGCGCTTCTGCTTGCGGGAGTACTGATATATATGCTCGTGCGTAAGAGTAAGGGGGAATATCTCCCTTCTCCCGCGATGACGATAAAGACTTTTGCCGCGTGCTGCGTGCTGGGAGTAATCTCCACTTTCCTGGGCATAGGCGGCGGACCCATCAACGTATGCGTGCTTTGCCTTGTTTTGCGCACGGACACAAAGGAGGTAACTTTTTACTCTCTGCTCACCGTCATGTTTGCGCAGGTGGCAAAGCTCTTCAAGCTGGCGGTCACGGGCGGATTTACTTCCAATGTGATACTCGACGTCAATTTGCAGTGGTGGGCGCTGCTCATCATGATATTCACGGCGGTGGCGGGCGGCTTGCTGGGCGCGGTGCTGAACAAGCGCCTCTCATTAAAGGCTGTGAACGGCATATATTACGCCGTAATAGGGCTGGTGATAGCACTCAACGTATACAACATCATCTATAACGCGGTCACCGCGCTTTAACAGGTAAAAACAACGCTTTGACCAATAAAATTACAATATTCCGTAACAAGGCAAAAAAATCGAGGTATCTGCCGGATACCTCGATTGAGTAAACCTCGATCACAGGCGAGATTTGAAGTCGGAATATGAGAAGGTTCGCACCGTTTTCAACTCTCCGTCCGGTGTGCGGAAGAGAATATCCGGCAGCGGGGTTCCGTTAAAGGTATTCGTCTTTACCATGGTATACAGAGCCATATCCGAGAAAGTTATGCGGTCGCCTACTTTCAGAGGCGAGTCGAAGGAGTAGTCGCCTATCACGTCGCCCGCAAGGCAGGTATTGCCGGCAAGGCGGTAGGTGAACGCCTTTTCACCCGGCTTACCTGCGCCGAGTACGGGCGGACGGTAGGGCATTTCCAGCACGTCGGGCATATGGCAGGCGGCGGAGACGTCGAGGATGGCGATATCTATGCCGTTATTTACTATGTCGAGCACTTCTCCCGTCAGTGTGCCGGCGTTAAGTACCACGGCTTCGCCCGGTTCCAGATAGATTTGCACTCCGTATGTGTTTTGCAAGCGGAGGATGGTCTTTTCCAGCAGCGGGATGTCGTAATCGGAACGGGTGATGTGATGACCTCCGCCCAGATTGAGCCACTTGACGCGAGAGAGGTATCTTCCGAATTTTTCTTCTAAAGCCTCCACCGTTTCCGCCAGGGCGTCGCTGCCCTGTTCACAGAGGGTGTGCATATGAAAGCCGTCCAAGAGGGGGAGTACGCTCTTTTCAAAATCTTTCGCCCTCACGCCCATGCGCGAACCGGGGGAGCAGGGATCGTATATGGCGTGATCTTGGGTGGAGTGTTCGGGATTTAACCTAAGTCCCACTCCCTTGCCGCACGCCTTGGCGCGCGCGCCATATTTTTTCAGTTGGGCTATACTGTTGAACACGAAATCGTCCGCTATGCCGAGCAGTTCGTCAAAATCTTCCTCTTTATAGGCGGGGGAGAAAACATGAACTTCGCCGGGGAAGTGCTCCCTCCCCAGCTTTGCTTCGTAAAGTCCGCTTGCGGTGGTCCCGTCCAGATATTGAGATATGAGCGGATAGGTGGCATAGCACGAGTACGCCTTTTGGGCGAGCAAGATCTTGCAACCCGTCCTCTCCTTCACTCCTTTAAGAATGCTCAGGTTGGTTCTAAGCGCCTTTTCGTCGATGATAAAACAGGGCGTGCGCATCAGTCCACGAGAACGGGATTATCCGCTATCTGCCAGGGCAGCCCGTACTTATTCAGCGCGTCCATATAGGGATCGGGATCGAACTGCTCCACGGTATATACGCCGGGCTTGTTCCACTTGCCGGTCACCATCATCATTGCGCCTATCATTGCAGGCACGCCCGTGGTATATGCCACCGCCTGAGAGCCGACTTCCTTGTAGCATTCTTCGTGGTCGCAGATGTTGTATATATATGCACTCTTGTCCTTGCCGTCCTTTTTACCCGTGAAGATGCAGCCTATATTCGTCTTTCCCTTTGTGCGAGGTCCCAGGGAGGCGGGATCGGGCAGGAGGGCTTTCAAAAACTGTATGGGTACTATCTCGCGCCCCTCGAACATTACAGGTTCGGTAGAGAGCATTCCCACATTTTCCAGGCACTTCATGTGCGTAAGATAACTCTGACCGAAGGTCATGAAAAAGCGGATGCGCTTAACGCCCGGGATATTCTTTGCAAGCGATTCTATCTCCTCGTGGTGGAGCAGATACATATCCTTTTTACCCACGCCGTCGAAGTTGTACTCGCGCTTTATGCTCATGGCGGGCACTTCCACCCACTTGCCTTTCTCCCAATAGGAACCGGGAGCGGACACTTCGCGCAGATTTATCTCCGGATTGAAGTTGGTGGCGAAAGGGTATCCGTGATCGCCGCCGTTGCAGTCGAGGATATCTATCGTATCTATGCTGTCGAACAGGTGCTTTTGGGCGTATGCGCAGTACGCCTGGGTAACGCCGGGGTCAAAGCCCGAACCCAGCAGGGCGGTCAGCCCCGCTTTTTTGAACTTATCCATATACTCCCACTGGTAGGAATAGTCGAAGTAAGCGGAAAAGCCCTCCTTTTCGCACCGCTCTTCATATCTCTTGCGCCAAGCGGGATCGCTTGTGTCCTCCGGCTCGTAGTTTGCCGTGTCCATATAGTTCACGCCGCACTTCAAGCAGGCGTCCATTATGGTCAAATCCTGATAGGGCAGGGCTATGTTCATCACCAGCTCCGGCTTGTAGGAGTCGATCAGCTTACACAGCTCGTCCACACTGTCGGCGTCCACCCTAGCGGTGGTTATTTTCATTTTTGTCTTGCCTTCCAGCTTATTTTTCATATCATCGCACTTGGATTTGGTGCGGCTTGCTATGCACATTTCGGTGAAAACGTCGTCCGCCTGCGCGCACTTTTGAATTGCCACCTGAGCCACGCCTCCGCAGCCTATAACCAGAACTCTTGCCATATCAATCCTCCTTATTTTCGAGAGCTATGAGCATCTCGCGTATTATCTTGCACGCCGCCGCGGTGGAAATTCCGCTTTGGTCGTAGTGGGGCGAAAGCTCGTTTACGTCGCACCCCACGATATTCGCCCTCTTACACACTTGCGTCGCCGCCCGCCTTAGGCTATCGAAGGTGACGCCGCCCGGTTCGGGAGTGCCCGTGCCGGGAAAACAGGACGGGTCGAGCACGTCTAAATCGAGAGTAAAGTACACCGGTTTTCCGTATAACATATCCAGCGTATCGTCCAGCCCCTCAAAGTCGAAAAGGCGGGTAGTTACCCTCCCCTTGCCCCAAATAAATTCAGACCTGTCGCCCGAGCGTATGCCGAACTGGAATATCTTCCCGTCCCCCACTATGTCGTAGCAGCGGCGCAGTACGCACGCGTGTGAGAGTTTAACTCCCAGATAATCATCCCTGAGGTCGGCGTGCGCGTCGAAGTGTATTATGTGCACGTTCGGATATTTTTCCGCCACGGCGCGGAAAGCGCCCAACGTCACAAGGTGTTCTCCGCCTATCATAAAAGGGAGTTTTCCGTCCTTCAATATGGTGGCGGCGCGTTTTTTAATCACTCTTAGGGATGCTTCCGCCTCGCCTATCGGCAATTCCAGATCTCCGCTGTCGAACACCTTGCAGTCGGCAAGGTCGGCGTCCTGATAGGGGCTGTACGTTTCCAAGCCGAAGGAATCTCTCCTGATAGCGCTGCCGGCAAAGCGGGTGCCGGGACGGAAGGAGGTGGTGCCGTCGAACGGTGCGGAAAAGAGGACCACGTTTGCGTCTTTATATTTGCAATCGCACGCCATAAAGGCGTCAGTCTGTGTGTTCAACATTGCTCAAAAGTTCCTCCACATATGCGGGAATATAGAATGCCCCCTTGTGCAGGGTGGTGGTGTAATATCTGCATTTTATGCCGCGCGCGTTCCACTTTTTCTCGTTCAAATCGCGCAGGGGGTGATATTTTTTTGACGCGAATCCGAACAGCCAATGTCCGGATGGATAGCTGGGGATATGCGCCTGATACACTTTTGCCTTCGGGAAGGATTCCACTATGCGCTTGTGTGCGCGCTGACAGGCTATGGCGTCCTCCGTATAGAAAGGGCTTTCGTGCTGATTGACCATAATTCCGTCCTCGTGCAGCGCCTTGTAGCAGTTGCCGTAGAACTCGCGCGTAAACAGCCCTTCGCCCGGACCGAACGGGTCGGTGGAATCCACGATTATCAGGTCGTATTTGTCCTTGACGGAGCGTACGAACTTCAGCCCGTCCTCGAAGTGCAGGTGCACTCTGGGGTCGTCGAAAGAACAGGCGGTGAAGGGGAGATACTCTTTGCACACGCGCGTGACCTCCTCGTCTATCTCCACCAGGTCTATGCTCTCTATGTCGTCGTATTTGACCAGCTCGCGCACCACGCCGCCGTCGCCGCCGCCTATCACGAGTATATCCTTGGCGCGGGGGTGAACGGCGAGCGGAACGTGCGTTATCATCTCGTGATATATAAACTCGTCCTTTTGCGTGAGCATCATATAGCCGTCCAGAACCAAAAATCTGCCGAATTCGGGGGAGTCGAACACGTCTATGCGCTGATACTCGCTCTGTCCCGAATACACCTGCTTGTCCACGCGTATGGAAAGTTTAACGTTGGGCGTATGCATTTCCGAAAACCAATATTCCATATCAAACTCCTTTAAGCACGTTCAGCCGCTTTATGTCGGCATCTTCCGGGCCGGTCATAGAACAGCCCTTGTCCTTGGCGTATTTTATGTAATCCAAGATTTGAGGGGTTATCATCTCCCCGGGCGCCAATATGGGGATGCCGGGAGGGTAGCACATGACAAATTCGCTGCATATCCTGCCTGCCGTCTTTTCTATGGGGAGGGAGATCTTGTCCGCATAGAAAGCCTCCTGCGGCGATACCACCACGGTGGGGTCGATGTATTCTTGTTTCATCAGTCCCGCCTTGTCGCGCTTGAAGCGCCTGCGTATCTCTGCGAGCGCGCCGATAAGCCGCTCTATCTCGCGCGGACGGTCGCCTATGGAGATATACGCAAGCAGATTTCCCAAGTCGCCGAACTCCGCCTGGATGTCGTATTCATCGCGCAGCAGGGAGTAGACTTCTATGCCCGCAAGTCCCACGTTGAGCGTGTTTATGGAAAGTTTTGTTTCATCGAAGTCGTATATGCTGTCCCCGTTGATAAGCTCCTTTCCGTAGGCGTAGTAGTCGCCTATCTCGTTCACCTCTTCTCGGGCGTATCTCGCCAGCTTGACCACGCGCGCAAATGCGTCCTTACCGCGCAGGGCAAGGTTTCTCCTGGATATGTCCAGGGAAGATAGGAGCAGGTAAGACGCGCTGGTGGTCTGTGTGAGGTTTATTATCTGCCTTACATAGCCTTCGTGCATGGCGGGACCGGTGAGGAGTATGGAACTTTGCGTCAAACTGCCGCCCGATTTGTGCATGGACACCGCCGCCATATCCGCGCCCGCAGCCATGGCGGATACGGGCATCCCCTCTCCGAAATAGAAATGGGTGCCGTGCGCTTCGTCCACTATACAGAGCATACCGTGTTCGTGCGCCAGCTGTACTATCTCTTTGAGGTTGGAGCATATGCCGTAGTAGGTGGGATTGTTCACCAGCACGGCTTTGGCGTCGGGATTTGCCGCGATTGCCGCTTTCACTCCCTCCACGCTCATGCCCAGGGATATGCCCAGGTTGTCGTCGCTGCACGGGTCCACATATACGGGAAGGGAGCCGTTTAACACCATCGCGCCCATCACGCTGCGATGCACGTTCCTGGGCAGGATTATCTTTTCTCCCTTCTTTGAAACGGTCAAGACCATGCTCTGCACCGCGGAGGTGGTGCCCCCCACCATCAAAAAGGCGTGCGCCGCGCCGAAAGCCTCCGCCGCCAGCTCCTCCGCGTCGCGTATCACGGATACGGGGTGGCACAAAAAGTCCAGACATTTCATGG
>CALWRK010000021.1 GCA_944383935.1 uncultured Clostridia bacterium | reverse complement strand
CCCCCCCCAAATAATTTTCTTGAAGGAGCTTGAGCACTTCCAAATTGTCGCCCTCGATATATAAATTTTGAGTGGTATCGAAGTTTTCGCTCTCTTCCACGGCGGGGCGCAAGGTGGCGTTTATGGGGGTGTTGGCGAGCAAAATGGCTTTGCGCTTATCCGGCCAGGTGAATTGATACCTCTCCTCGTTCCCCTCGATAAGGGAAGAGGACATCTCCTGCCTTAAAACGTCGAAGTCCACGGCGAGGCTAACCTTTCCGCCGCGCTTTACTTCCTTTACCGCAGAGGGGAAGAGGGTGCGGATTTTTTGGATATTATCCTGCACTCTGTCCTTGCTTTGCATGTCCAACTTTTGCATTTTTCTACTCCTTTTTGTCCTTTTAATCAAGTATAACCGCCCTTTCCTGCCAACGCATGGCAATCAGGAGGTAAGTTTTTGTATTTCTTCCCGCACTTTTTTTAAGCGGGTGTTCAATTCAAAGCGCTTTTTGGGCTGAACTTCGCGCTTGAGCTCCCCCAACAGCTTTTTTTCATAAGAGCGCAGCTCTTCAACCGCGTCATAGCGGGCGGTGAATGCCTGCGCGTCCTCGCCGCCGCGCACGCTCAAGGGGAGAATGGCGGCAAATATAGCCAAGTACACCTTATCGGTACTGTCCGCCCACATGGGGAGAGGGGTGACTTCCTTCTCCTCCAGCCACGGGGAAAAATAGCGCTTGCCCACCTTTATGCCCTTTTCCCCATCCTGCTTTATCGCCGCGCAAAGCATATGCTTGCCGCCGCAAAAGAGCACAAACAAGGTGGGGAAATTTATCTGCCTGTCCATCGCCGCAATAAAGCGCTCGGGCGGCACGGGTGAGGAAAGCGTCAAGTGAAAGACGAATATCTCCTTTACCGCGCCAAAGGAAGAGGAATTGAGGGAATCGGCGTTTATCACATTGGCAAGAAGGGCGGATTTTATCCCCCTGCCCTCCTGCCTTGCCGCCTTGTCCGCACCAAAGGCGCGCATGAGCTCGGGCAGGCGCATGGGCTTGTTTACCGCCGTTTTGCTGCTGAATTCTATCACTTCCTCACCACCGCAAAGGCGATAAGTTCAAAATCGTCTATGCCGTCCACGTTCAAACCGCCCGCTTTGCTGCCGTATTTGAATAAGGAGAGAATGCCCTTTTCTTCCTGCTTGGAAATAACGCTGTCTACGGCGCAATCGAGAAGCCTGTTATACTTTTCCATCTTCACGCCGTCCGCCGTCTCCTTATTGAACGCCTTGCAAAGGGGCATGATGGGTTCGCTCACCCCCCTAGACGCGGTGCGCAGCTTATCTAAAATAGCTTTTACGTTGAGGTGATTATCCACCACCCGCCCCTCGCCGTCCACATACACGAGGTAGTAAGGATGAAGCCTGTTTTGCTTGCTCGCGTCCACGCCCTTGTTGCGGTTGCGCAGCACAAAGATAACGCCGGGCACAATGCCCTTTTCCTCATCCGCCCTAACCACGGCATGAAGCCCCGTAGTAACGCCCGCGGGATCGCCGTGCCGCTTGCGGTAGGACGCCAAGTCCATTACAAAATCGTTCAAGCCCAAGTCGGTGATGGAGATGTTGCCGTCCACGTCCTCTAAATCCTGCAAGGACCCTTCCTGCAGCTTTTTTAATTGCTCCTTGCGGTAGTCCATCTCTTCGTTTTCCTCTTCCGCAATGATGTTGTCGTCTGCGGTGGCGGTGGCGTTCACTATCGTCATGCGCGCGGAAACGCGCCTGTTCAAGTTGATGTATTCGTCAAGGGATATGTCCGGCCAAAAGTTGACGAGGCGGATTTTTTTGTTCTTGCTGCCTATTCTGTCTATCCTGCCGAAGCGCTGGACTATGCGCACGGGGTTCCAATGTATGTCGTAATTTATGCAGATATCGCAATCTTGCAAGTTTTGACCTTCCGATATGCAATCGGTGCCGATGAGCAGATCTATCTCCCCCTTTTCCCCGGGCAAGGTGAGCTCCCTTTGCTTGGAAACGGGCGAGAACATGGCAAGCAGCCTATCGGAGTTGGCGGAGCCGCCGATGTTCGTCTTGTTATCTCCGCCGCCGCATATCTTGGCGGAATACACGCCGTAACGCACGCGCATATAATTCGCCAAAGATTCGTAAAGATAGTCGGCTGTATCGGCAAAGGCGGAAAAGATGAGCACCTTTTTATTGCCCTCGTTTATGGGGTGGGACATCTTTTCTTCTATCACGTCCTTGAGCTTAGAAAGTTTTTCGTCACGCCCCGGCGATACGCGCTGCATATCGTCGTATATTTTCAGCAATATCTGTAAATCGCCCTGCAAGCACCTCTTCCATGTGACGGTATCTATATCGTCCAGCCGCACGTCTATCTCCTTTTTATCCGTGACTTGCAAAAGCTCGAAGTCCTCGTCGTCCGCGTCGGCTATAAAGGTTGCGACGTTCTTTTTTATCGTGCGGTTTTTGTCGCCGTTTTCGTAATCGGCAACCGCTTCCAGCCCCTCGCGTATTTTGCCGATAAGCGCCTGCAAAGTGAGGCGGAAGGCGTGCACGCTGCTTTCCAACCTTTTAAGCAAGTTTATCGTCATAATCTTTTTTATGCCGCTTTCACGGTTAAGCTGCCGCTCCAGCCCTTGGCCGAAGGAATTGGCGCGCTCATCTTCGGAAGACAGGTCTATTTCGTACTTCTTTTCGTAATATTCCCTGCGCGAAGGAAGGAGCATGGCGAGCGGAGCATATACGCTCATGGTCATATTTAACAAGTTGTCGTATATCTGCTTATAGGTCATCACCTTCATATCGTCCGTCAGCTTGGGCGAGAAGGAGAGCGGCGTCAGCCTTTCCGGGAAATCTCCTATATCTTCCACATTATAAAATTTGCGGATATGCTTGCGCGAGCGGGCGATGGTGACGCTGTCTAATATCACTGAAAAGTCTATGTCCAGCTTGTCGAGCAGGTCCTTGGCGTGCCGCTCCTGCGCGGGGAGCTTGCTCCACGCCTTAAAAGCCTTTTGCGCGTTGGTGAATATCACCTGCACGGATTTGGAAAGCTCCAGCTTTTCGCCCATCTCTTCCGTGTCGCCGCAGTAGGCAAGGAGCAATTGATTTTTTAAGTCGTTATAGCGATTGTTCACGGGCGTGGCGGTGAGCATGAGCACTTTCGTCTTCACCCCGTCCTTCATAATCCTCTTCATTAAAAAGTCGTAACGCGTGTCCTTATCCTTGCGCGCGGAGTTGTTGTTGCGGAAGTTGTGACTTTCGTCTATCACCACCAAATCGTAATTGCCCCAATTCACCGTGGCAAGGTCCATGCCGCAGCTTTTGCCGCGCGTGCGGCCCAAGTCGGTGTGGAAGAGCACGTCGAACCTGATCTTGTCCTTATAAAAAATGTTGGTCGTCTTGTTGCCCTGATATTGCGTCCAGTTTTGCTCCAAACGCTTGGGGCAAAGCACCAAGATGGACTTGTTCCTGAGCGAATAATATTGCATGACCGCCAGCGCAGTGAACGTCTTGCCCAAGCCCACGCTGTCGGCAAGGATGCAGCCGTTGTACCGCTCCAACTTGTTGATTATGCCTATCGCCCCGTCCTTTTGAAAGTTATAGAGCTTGTTCCAGATGATGCTGTTCTTAAAGCCCGTGGCTTCGTTGGGCATATAATCTTCGTCAAGGTCGTGCAAGAACTCGCGGAAGATGTTGTAGATTATCAAAAAGTAGATAAATTCGGGCGCGTTCTCCTTGTAGCAGGAGGAGATGTAATCCACAACCTCTTCGGTGATGTCTTCCAGCTTTTCGTCCTTGCCCCACAAGTTGTCGAACATTTCGCGTATGGCTATGCCCGCGCCCTGCATGCCGCCGTCCGTCTTCATGATGGATGTAAGGTTGCTGTGATTGTTCTCATAGCCCAAATCCGCCGCGGTAAATCCGCCAACGGGAGTGTAACTCACCACGTCCTTGTCGGTGGTGACGATTATCATGGGTTGGGTGGTTTCCGCCGTTTTAAGCGACTTTATGCGCACCTTGCGCCTTATCCAATCGGCGCATTCGCGCGCTATCGCCCTTTGCGTCATCTTGTTTTTCAGCTTTATTTCAAACTCCGTGCCGCAAATGCCCATCTCGGAAAGTTTGGGTATGTAAAATTCGCGCTGCTCCTTCTTCACACTTTCGCTTATGTGCTCCCCCGTGGGTACGGGCGTGGTGAAGAGCAGCTTGAGCTCGTCTATCTTCTCCAGCTCCTCTTTAAGCGCCTGATAGGCATATATGGAAAAACAGCCCGCCGCTATCTGCAGCTTGCTCCCCGGCTTTATCTCCTTTTTCAAATCGTCGCCGAGCAATACGCTCTTGTTATTGATAAACTCCATTCTGCCCCTTATGCTTTGCGCCTGCGCTTCGCGCATACACACGCTTATATGTTAAATTATATCACATAGAACGCTTAAACGCAACCTCAATAAATACCTTGCCGCAGCTTTTTCTACTCGCCCGTCTTGATGACGTTCGCCGCGACGCCTTCGGAGTATTCCGTGCAAGTGATAAGCGTCTGGTAGTTGGAAGTTTCTTCCAAAAGAGTGCGGCGGCGGCGTTCGTCCAGCTCCGAGAGGACGTCGTCCAAAAGCAGGACGGGCTGTTCGCCCATGTTGTCTGTAAAAAGGGATATCTCCGCAAGTTTTAGGGAAAGCGCCGCCGTGCGCTGCTGCCCCTGGGAGCCGAATTTGCGCACGTCTACCCCGTCCAAAGTTATCTTGATGTCGTCCTTATGCGGTCCCACCGTGGTGTATTGCAGCGCGCAGTCCTTTTCGTAGCCCGTGAACAGCTTTCGGGTAAGTTCGTCCGCCATATCCGCCTCCGCACCGTCCGGACAGTCGCTTTCGTATTCTATGGAGAGGCTCTCCTTTCCGCCGGAGAGGACGGAGTGCTTTTGCGCGGCGAATTTTTTCAACTCGCGGGTGAAGTCGTACCTCGCCTTTATCACCTGCGCCCCCTCCTTGGCGAGTTGGACGTCCCATACGCTCAAAGAGTTCTTCAAATCCTCGCCCGGGGTCAAAGTTTTGAGCAGCTTGTTTCGCCTTGCCAGCACCGCGTTGTATCTGGACAGGGCAAACAGGTACTTCGCCGACTGCTGCGAGAGGGATATGTCCATGAAATGCCGCCTCTCAACGGGCGCGTCCTTGACCAGTTTAAGCTCGTCCGGAGAGAAAAATACTATTCCAAGGGTGCCTATAAGTTGGGCAAGGCGGGTGATGGGTATGCCGTCTATCGCCACGCGCTTTTTCTCGCGGGAATCTATATACATATCTATCGTGTGGGCGCGGAACTTCTTTTGCAGCTCCAAGTGAATGTACGCTCCCTTTTCTCCCCAGCGTATTACGTCCCTGTCGCGGCTGACGCGGGGAGATGTGCCCAAGCCGCACATATACACGCTTTCAAGAAGGTTGGTCTTGCCCGTGGCATTGGGTCCGACAATGACGTTCAGACCCTCTTCAAAGCAGACGGTCTTGTCCGAATAGTTGCGGAAGTTGTCCAATTTAACCTTCTTTACGAACATATCACTTTATGGGTTTAAGGCGCGGTTTGTTGCCGCCGCGCGGATATTTTTCGGGCGTGGACGCCCTCTTTTCCACTATGACCAAATTGCGCATTTCTCCCGTGGGGAGAGTGTAGGGATATATCCCCGTACTCACGCCGCCCAGCACTTGAAGCGCAGTGTGCGCTTCTTCCAACTCCTCCTCCGCCTGACTGCCCTTATAGGCTATCATCACCCCGCCCGCTTTCAAAAGGGGCAGGCAGTATTCCGCCAGCGTACTCAACCCCGCCACGGCGCGGGAGGTGACGACGTCGAAACTCTCCCTGCCGCTGCGGCATACGTCCTCCGCACGGGCGTGCACGGCGTAGCAGTTGGATATGCCCAGCATGGCGCACGCGGCGTTTATGAAATTTACCTTTTTTTCCGTGGAGTCCACCCCGGTGAAAGAACAGTCCTCCCTCAAAAGCGCGAGCGGTATGACGGGAAAGCCCGCTCCGCTGCCTATGTCGCACACATTGGCGCCCTGCGGCAGAAAATTCGCACCCGCCAAGCTGTCGTAAAAGTGCTTGGAAACTATCTCCTCCTCCCCCGTGATGGCGGTGAGGTTGTATTTCAAATTTTCCCTCTTCAAAAAGCGGGCAAACTGTTGCAATTTTTCATTTTCCGAGGCGAATTTTATAAGTTGAAGCCTATCCATACTCACTCCTTTTTCCCGTACAGTCTGACCATGAGGACGGTTATGTCCGCGGGAGATACGCCCGATATACGCGCCGCCTGTCCCAGATTGAGGGGGCGGATCTTGTCCAGTTTCTGCCTGGCTTCCAGCCTCAGCCCGTGCATATTCAAATAGTCGATATCGGGCGGGATGGGCTTGCCCTCCATCTTCTTTTCCCTCTCTATCGCCGCCTTTTGCTTGTCCAAGTAGCCGGCATATCTGCAAGAGGTGATAATCTCTCCCAATACGCGCGTATCGCACGCCTCCCACTCGGGAAAGAAGGTTTTCACTCCCTCTGCGTCTGTGCCCGTGCGCTTGAACAGCTGAGCATAAGTATAGCCGCCGCTGCCGCCCTCTCCCAAACTCCCCAAGAATGCCTCCGCCTCTTCTTTGGGCGGAAATTTTGACAGCAGGGGTGAAAAAAGTGCCGTTTGCTCCCTCTTTTTCTCAAACTTTTCCCAGCGCTCATCGCTCACAAGCCCAACCCTTCTTCCCTTGGGCGTTAGGCGCATATCCGCATTCTCCTGCCTCAAATGCAGCCTATGTTCCGCGCGCGCCGTCATCATGCGGTACGGCTCATTCGTGCCCTTTGTGACCAAATCGTCGATGAGCACGCCTATATACGCTTCGTCCCTGCTCAAAACCAGCGGCTCTTCTCCCCTCAGCCACAGGGAAGCGTTTATGCCCGCCATGATCCCCTGCGCCGCAGCCTCTTCATAGCCCGAACTTCCGTTTATCTGCCCCGCCGTATACAGCCCCTCCACATCCTTGACTCGAAGGGTGGGCAACAGGCGGGTGCTGTCTATGCAATCGTACTCTATGGCATAGGCGTAGCGCACTATACGCGCCCTTTCCAGCCCTATAACCGTGTGATACATCTCCTCCTGCACGTCGAAAGGCAGGGATGAGGACATCCCCTGAACGTAAACTTCATGGGTGAAAGCGCTCTCCGGCTCTATGAATATCTGATGGCGCTCCTTGTCGGCAAAACGCATAACCTTGTCCTCTATCGAGGGGCAATAGCGCGGTCCCGTACTCTTTATCGAGCCGTTATACAGCGGAGAACGGGCGATATTGCGCATTATCACGTCCTTGGTCGCCTGCGTGGTGTATGTGAGGTGGCACTTGGCGGTGTTCACCGCCCTGCCCTCTGTCATAAACGAGAAGGGATATACGTCCTCTCCCTCCTGCGCCTGCATGACAGAATAGTCCACCGTCCTGCCGTCGACTCGGGCGGGAGTGCCCGTCTTAAAGCGGCGTATCTCCAAACCCAAATCCAGCAAGCTGTCGGTCAAATGAGTGGCGCCCGCAAATCCGGAAGGTCCGCTCTGCTTTTTCCACTCGCCCGTGATTATGTCCGAATTGAGATATACTCCCGTAGCCACCACCACCGCACGGGCGGAATATACGTCCCCCAGCGTGGTCTTTACGCCGCATACCGCGCCGCCCTTTGTCAGGATTTTTTCCGCCTCTGCCTGCAAAATATCCAGATTATCCTGCTCTTCCAGCGCGCGCTTCATGGTGAGGTGATACTTTATCTTGTCCGACTGTGCGCGCAGCGAGTGCACCGCCTCCCCCTTGCCGCGGTTGAGCATACGCATTTGCAGATATGTTGCGTCTGCGTTTATACCCATCTGTCCGCCCAAGGCGTCTATCTCCCTGACCAGGTGCCCTTTTGCCGTGCCGCCGATGGAGGGATTGCACGCCATATACGCTATCGCGTCGGGAGTGAGAGTCATCAGGAGAGTACGCAAAGAAGTGCGCGCCAATGCCAGCGCCGCCTCCGCTCCCGCGTGCCCGCCTCCGATAACTATTGCGTCATAATCTTTTTCCATACTCTGTATTATAACATTTAACGCTTTTACACCGCAAGCGCTGACCGTATATTGCCCACGATTTTGCCTATAAAAAAGGCGGCTTGCGCCGCCCGTAACGTTTCCTGTGCAAATATGTCCCCCTATATCGTGAGCATGGTGAGCATATACAAAAGCTGAGCGGCATAATAGGTGACGGGCACCACCCACGCCTTTACGCTGGTGGGGATGACGCGCTTGTTGGAAAAAGCGGTGAAGCCGAGCACGCAGTCGGACACCACAAATAGCAGTGAAGCGCACAGCATCATTATCGAAGCCGTCCCCGCCGCCGAAACTATCATGGCGTTTATCGCCGCCGCCACGCCCAGACCCAGCGAGGCAAAGTATATCGTCATGAAAGCGCCCTGCAATTTGTTTTGGAATATCTTGGTCTTGGTCACGCCCACCGCCACATACAGCGCGGGCATTATGAAGATGACGGGGATGAGATACGGCTTGAACTCGAACGCCGTGAGCATGGCGACGGCATAGGAGATGTGCCCCAACAAAAAGCATACCACTCCCCACGCGTGCACAAACGCCGCCTCTTTCGTGTCCTTGAACAGGCTGTCCACGCCCAAGAACAGATCTCCCATCACGCCCAAAACGCCGCCCAAAAGTACGAACAGCCCGTATACTCCCACCGCCTTATCGTTGGCGAGCAGGGCGAATATTCCCACCGCCACGAACGCCAGCGAAGCCAGCGTCTTGAAGGAAAGCTCTTTATAATATTGCTTGTTCGCGCTGTAATAAGATTTCATCAGCGCAAACAGGGAACATATCCCCGTAAAAACATATGCTGCGATTTCCATACTCTAATTATAGCAACACGGGCGGCAAGTAGTCAATAGCAAAACAAAAATAGCGCAAAAAAGGGCGAAGCGCCGCCCCGCCCTCTTTTATTGCAGTTCGCCCGATAGACGCAACTCAGCGCTTGAAGCAGCCTACCGCCGCAAACAAGCCGCCCGCAATCGCACCTACGGAAGTGAGAATACAGCCTATTCCCAAGAATAGACCATTATCGCCAAACACTTCTCCCCAGAAGCCGTCCGAAGCGCTTAATGACAATCCATCGAGATTGGCAGCGGTGTAAGCCACTGCGGCAACGCCCGCCGCCATCGTGATCACGCCCAGCAAAATGACGATTACGCGGAATAAGGTGAAGCTGAACAGCTGTTTGACCACATACGCCGCCGCCGTAACGCATACCGCCGCCACCGCCAAATAGCCCAGCGCCACCATGGTGCCCGCCTTACTATCTTCTATATTCATCTTGTCCGCCATATCCGCTATCTCTTTATAGTCGGCAAGAGTCGTTCCTCCGACCGTTTCATCGGCAATCTTTCCGACGGTCCAATCCTGCGTCACGCCCACGATGGCGAGAATGGCGCAGATGGCTACGAGCGCCAGACATACAAAGCCCAACATACTCTTCTTCTTTTTAGCTTTTGCCATAACAATCCTCCTTGAATTTCTCCCGCCGAGCGGGAATTTGCTATGCCCTAATTATACCAACGCCTTACCGCCCGTGTCAATACCTGATTTAAGAACAAAGTGTCGATTTTTAATACTGACGTGTAAAATCAAAGACATAATTGCGGAAAAATATTGATTATCCGCATAAAGAGCGGTTTTTGAAGCTAAATTTGAGATGTGTGTCGATTTTCCACTCCTCCTCCCACAGATATTCTTTCCCGCTCGGTGCAAAAATATACCCGCGATCATTATAATTCGAAGCGTGAGATCAAACAAAAAATCGCCCGAAAAGCCAAACGGTCTTTTCGGGCGCATTATCCGCATTTTATCTTCATATGGTGAGTTTGGTGACGTTGCCGGAAAAATCTATAACTATTACGCTTTCGCCGTACACCGCGGGAGCGGCGAGCACGGGGGAGCCGATATCCGTCTTACCTGCGAGTTTCCCCTGCTTATCCAGCTTATACACCACGCCGTCCATGCCCGCAAAGCAGATGTATCCGCCCGATCTCACCGTACCGCCCTGCACTTGCTTGGCGCCCGGTTTGGTGTAGGGAGTGCTGCTCACGAGCGCCCCTCCCACGTCGGCGAAGTTCCATTCGCGTTCGAGCGCGTCCAAATCTATCGCCGCAAGTCCGCTGTCCGCCGTGCCCAGATAAACCGTGCCGTCCAAAAGGAGGGGTATCGCCGCCGTATCGAAGTTGAATCCTTCAAAGGAGGCGCTGCGCTTGACCTTGCCGCTGCCCATGTCGAGTTCCAAAATGCTGCCCGAGGTGGTCACATATATGCCTCCGTTATAGATAAACGGTGTGGAAGTGCGGTAGCGTATGCCGTCCTTATCGTTGCTCCATATGCGCTTTCCCGTATTCTTGTCGTAGGCAATAAGTTCGTCCCAATGCGAACCGACTAAAAGCGCGTCTCCGCTTATGATCATTCTGGTGGGGGAGGAGTTCGCCCTATCGTTTTCCGTTTCCCACACGAGGGATCCGTCGGCGAGATTGAGGCATACGCTCTTCTGCGCGCCGCCGCAATACACCTTATCCCCGCTTACAATCACGTTGAGCCCCGTGTTGCGCACGGCGGAAAGGCGGGTATTTGTCCTCCAAAAACGTTCGCCGCTGCCCGCGTCCAGGCAGTACACCATGCCCGTAATGTCCTGCGCCAGCAGTTTGCCGTCATCTGTCAAAAACATGGAGTTGCGCACCGAATCGGAAGTGGCATAAGTCCATATTTCCTCTCCCGTGGCGGCGTTGAGGGCGGTTATATTGCACTCCTTGGGCCAGCCGTCGTCCGCGGTGGCGACGTATACGGTATCGCCGCCGACTATCGGCTCGGCAAAGTAGCCGTTACCACCCACGTTCACCGTCCAATCGCCGCCCTCGACCGACTCTGTTTCCTTGAAATCGCCATAATACATATCGGAGGATACCAGTTCTCCGCCGTCCATCTCCACGCTGCGAACGGCGGGTACGGTGGAGTCTATACCTCCGCCGCTAGGCTGTCCCGTGCAGATGTTGAACACGCCGCAATCCGTCTTATACATGAGATTGTAGTGCCAATGCCCGTATATCCACGCCACAAGTCCGTACTCTTTCAAATCGAGTTTTTTGCCCACGCCGTAGTTCACCACAAAACCGTCCTCGTCGGAGGTGCAATAGTCGTGATTGAAGATGACCACTTTCATGTCGGGGGCTGTATTTTCCAAGTCGTTCTTCACCCAGCGCCATACGTCCGCGTTCGTGTATCTGCCCAAATAATCTACGCCGTGCACCATAGGCGTGACCACATAGTGGACTTTGCCCACCTCGAAAGAATAGCATACGGGTCCGTAGATGCTCTCGAAGTACGCCTCTCCGTATCCGCCTTTATTTATGTAGTCGTGATTGCCTATGGCGTAACGCACGGGGGCGGGCATATTTTCACTGTTCATGCCGGAAAGATGGGTGCGCAAGCCGTCCTCGTAGCAGATGTCGCCCGTATGCATGATGAACGCCGCGTCCGTTTCCACCGCCGCCGCCTTTACGTTCTCTATCCACTCGCCCACGCCGTCCGAGCCTATCTCGCTGTCCGCAACCTGCAAGAAGGTGTGCTCGGTGTAGTCCTTATCCCTCTTTTCCAAAGTGAAATCGTAGCCCTCGCGGCTGTCGCCCGCTTCTATGTAGTAGTCCTCCGTCCAATATCCGGAGGGAATGGATAGGGTGATAAACCTGTCTTTCAGCCACCCGTCCATGACGTAGTGCCCGTTTTCGTCCGTCTTGACCACGTCCCTGCCGTTTGTTACGGATACTCCCTCTATCGGCTCCCCCGTATCCGCGTCTGTGACATAGCCGGAATATCTGTCCTCTTTCACGGTAAAATAAATACCCGCCGCGACGCCGCCTGCCAGCACGAGCACGCCGATGACGAGCATGATAACAGCCAAAATTTTCTTGCCCCTGTCGTTCATAATTTTCACCCGAGATATTTAATCGCTATAATTATAAGCCCTGCCCGCCGCGATGTCAATACGGGTAAAGTTAAAATTAAGAGGCGAAAATCTTTCCCCTCTTGACGTCGCGCCCGTAAAGGTATAAAATTAAGGTATGAAAAAGAGGGCGTTAATAACCATAGTCGCGGCGCTTTTGCTCGCGTGCATAATTTTAAGTCTGACCTGCTGCAAGAAAAAAGAGCCGTCGCCCGCGCCGCCCGAGGATACGCAAGAAGAACAAATCCCGCCCGAAGGCGGCGAAGACGTTCCCTCTCCACCCTCCCTGCCGGAGGGCTATATCGCGTGGGAAATGCAGGAAAACTGCTCCTACGGCGAGCCCCAACGCATAACCTACCCCTCTACCCTTACGGGTACGCAGCGCCACGCCACAATCGTTCTCCCTCACGGCTACGACGGGGAAAAGCGCTACCCCGTACTCTATCTGCTGCACGGGCTGGACTGTGACGATACATCCTGGACTTCCGACATATACGGTATGCCCATGAACGCGCATATCATAGCCGCCAACGCGCACTTCTTTTTCGGCGCGCCGGAGATGATAATAGTTTGCGTAAACAGTCTGATAAATGCCGACGAATCCCAGCCCGCCTGGACGTCCCCCGAACTGACCCGCACCTATGACCTAACCGGGAAAGAACTCACTCAATGTCTTATGCCGTATATAAATTCCGTCTACTCCACCCTCACCGACAGGGAAAATACCGCGATAGCCGGCTTTTCCATGGGAGGAAGAGAAGCTGTTTTGACGGCGTTTGACTACCAAGACCTGTTCGGAAGCGTGGGCGCATTCTCCTCCGCGTCTTTCGGCGATAACGTGATCTCCGCGTCTGCTTACGTCCCGGAATTCACCCTGACGGGCGAGCCCTTTGAATATGTGCAGGTGACTTGCGGAATGCTGGACACCCTCTTGGGCGTGAGCGCGAATTTGAAATCCGCCCTGGAAAAGGCGGGTCTAAGCGTGACGTACTCCACTCCCCTGGGGCTTCACTCCCCAGGCGTATGGCGCACCGCCTTGGATGAATTCGTGAAAAATATATTTATGGATTAACTCCAATTCCAGCGCTCGGATACGTCGAGCACAACTTTGCCCTGTTCAAGAGATTTTTTAACGTCTATCACGCGCTGATTTTTCGAACCTTTGAATTTGAGATCCCATGAGCGCTGCGCTTGGATAAATCTGCCGTCCACCAGCGTGTCCAGCTGTTTGAGCAGTTCTTGAGCGCCGTCCGCCTTGCCTTGGGCAAGCTCTTCCCATGTGAAGCCGGTGTAGCACGCCACTTCCTTTATCTTGGGGCATTCGCGGCGCACGCGCTCCACCAGGCGGGCAAGCGCGCGGGCTTGGCACATGGGTTCTCCGCCGCTGAGAGTGAGTCCGCTCAGCAGCGGATTTTTGTTGATACCCGCTATTATCTCCTCTTCCTCCGCGTCGCGCCCGCCCGAAAAATCGTGCGTCTGAGGATTCTGACAGCCGGGGCAGTGATGAGGACAGCCCTGCACAAACAGTGTGTACCTTATTCCCGGTCCGTCCGTGATGGAGTCGGACACCACTCCCGCTATTCTGATGCTCATGACAGGGAGTGCTTTACGCGGTCGTGCTCTTCCGCACGCTTGGCGTTGTTGAACCTGTCCAGCGTGCCCACGAGGTAGCCCGTTATCCTGCGGATGCGCTCGAACTTCACCTCATCGCCGCCCTCGTGTCTGCCGCACTTGGGGCAGGTATCGCCGATGATACCGTTATATCCGCACACGGGGTCGCGGTCCACGGGGTGGTTTATCGAGCCATAGCCCACGCCCTCTTCTTTCATGCACCTGACCACAGACATGAACGCCTCCACATTGGCGGCGGTGTCGCCGTCCAACTCCACATAGGAGATATGCCCTGCGTTGGTCAGCTCATGATAGGGCGCTTCTATCCTTATCTTCTCGTATGCGGAGATGGGGAAGTATACGGGTATATGGAAGGAGTTGGTGTAGTATTCCCTGTCCGTAACGCCGGGAATGACGCCGAACTTCTTCTTGTCTATGCGCACGAATCTGCCCGAAAGCCCCTCTGCGGGAGTGGCGATAAGCCCGAAGTTTAGTCCCGTCTTCTTGGACATATTGTCCGTATACTCACGCATAAAACGCACTATCTCCAAGCCCAGATTCCTTGCTTCCTGACTCTGACCGTGATGCTTTCCGATGAGCGCGACGAGCGTTTCCGCCAAGCCTATAAAGCCTACGGAGAGTGTGCCGTGTTTGAGCACCTCGCCCACCTCGTCGTCGGGAGAGAGTTTATCCGAATCTATCCACACGCCCTGCCCCATGAGAAAGGGGAAGTTGCGCACCTTTTTCTTACTCTGAATCTTGAACCTGTCCATAAGCTGCGTGCAGACCAAGTCCAGTTTACGCTCCAACTCTTCAAAGAACCAATCTATATTGCCGTTGCTTCTGATGGCTATCCTGGGCAGATTTATGGATGTGAAGGAGAGGTTGCCTCTGCCGTAGGTTATCTCCCTGTTCTTGTCATAGACGTTGCCCATAACGCGCGTGCGGCAGCCCATGTACGCCACTTCCGTTTCCGGATGGCCGGGTTTGTAGTACTGCTTATTGAACGGCGCGTCCAAAAAGGAGAAGTTGGGGAACAGCCTCTTCGCGCTCACGCGGCACGCCAACTTGAACATATCGTAGTTGGGGTCGTCTTCGTTGTAACTCACGCCCTCTTTCAGCTTGAATATGTGAATGGGGAAGATAGGCGTTTCGCCGCAGCCCAGACCCGCTTCCTGCGCCAGCAATACGTTTTTGATGACCATCCTGCCCTCGGGAGAAGTGTCTGTGCCGTAGTTGATGGAGCTGAACGGCGTCTGCGCGCCCGCACGAGAGTGCATGGTGTTCAGGTTGTGGATAAGCGCCTCCATCGCCTGGTAGGTGGCTTTTTCCGTCTCCTCGTGCGCATGGGTGGCGGCAAATTCTTTCACCTTCTTCCACACGTCCTCCTTCACGTCCTTGAACATCTCGCGCTCGGCTTTGTCGAACTCCCCGTTTTCCGCAAGCGTGGGTTTAAGTCCCTTTTCCTCTTCCAGCTTCTTGTACTCCGCCTTTATGTCGTCGTAACCCGCAGTGGAACCGTTCAAAAGCTCCAGCGCCTTTTCCACGTTCGACCAATACCTCTTTTTATACGTCTTGGCAACGCCCGGAGCGAGAGAATAGTCGAAGTTGGGTATGCTCTGCCCGCCGTGCTGGTCGTTTTGGTTGGACTGAATGGCTATACACGCAAGTGCGGCATAGCTCTGAATGTCGTTGGGTTCGCGCAAGAATCCGTGCCCCGTGCTAAATCCGCCCTTGAACAGTTTAAGCAGATCTATCTGGCAGCAGGTGGTGGTCAGCGTGTAAAAATCAAAGTCGTGAATGTGAATGTCGCCGCTCTCGTGCGCCTTGGACTGCTCGGGAGGCAGGATATACTTCTTGTAGTAGTCCTTTGCACCCTCGCTGCCGTATTTGAGCATGGTGCCCATGGCGGTGTCGCCGTCTATGTTGGCGTTATCGCGCTTCATGTCGCTGTCTATGGCGTCGGTAAAGGTGAGCTCGTTGTATATGCGCATAAGCGAGGTGTTCATCTCCCTCGTCTTGGTGCGCTCTGCCCTGTACAGAATGTAGCGCTTGGCAACGCGCGCAAAGCCGTTGTCCATAAGCACTTTTTCCACGGTGTCTTGAATGTCCTCTATTGTGGGACTGGTTTCGGCGAATTTATCTTCCAGCCTGTCCTCCACCTGATGCGCCATGCGCTTCGCTTCATCCATGTCCGGCCTTCCGGCAGACGCCATTGCCTTTTCTATTGCGCCCTCAATCTTGGAGATGTCATACGGAACTCTGCGTCCGTCACGCTTGATGATTGTCTTTAACATAATAACTACCTCATACCATATATTGTGCCGCAATAAAAAAACTCACCGCCTATATTGTGGTCAAGTGTTATCGTACCACAATATCGCTCGGCTGTCAAGAAGTATGTGAAGACAAAATGAGAATACTATTTATTCGTCTAATAAAAATAAGCGAAA
>CALWRK010000020.1 GCA_944383935.1 uncultured Clostridia bacterium | reverse complement strand
GGTAGCACCTGCGGCGGTATCATAAAGGTTTGATGAGAAAAGAAAAGCTATTTTCAATGAATGGGTGTCCCCTGCCGCGTTGATACGGCACAAAGCGAAAAATGAAAATGAACCAGAAACTAGAAGATTTCAAACTATGACATTTTCATTTTTCGCTTATACCATAGTATACGTCACCCCCAGCGTTTCCAAAACCCCCACCACCAGATCTGACGGTACGGCACAGCCTAGTCCGTAGATATCCTCACTTTGGGAAGAGGAGGCGGATGTGGACTCCATGCGTGCGTATATTACGCCCACGGCATAGCCGTTTTTGTTGAGCACGGGTCCGCCCGAGTTGCCGTGATTTATGTTGGCGTCTAGGATGATGCTGGGAATGGTAGAATCGAAAGACGTGCTCTTCACCCGAGTGTTTACGGAAGATACGATCCCGCTATTTATGAGTATGCCCATATTGGCGGGATTGCCGATAAAGTAGACGGTATCGCCGCAATAAAGGTTATCCGAATCGCTGCTTGAAGCAAAAGTTATATAGCTCTGCTTTGCAACCACATCCACTTTGAGGACGGCAATATCTATGGATTCGCTTATAAACACAACTTTCGCGCTGTGGACGTTGCCGTTGATATCCTCCACGTTGACGTTGGCATTTGCATTGCCGTCCACCACATGAGCGTTGGTTATGGCATAGCCGTCATCCGTGACAAAGAAGCCGCAGGCGGAAGAGGACCCGGACGCAGAGGAGGAGTATACCTGCAATACCGCGGGTATACAATTTGCCGCCACATAGTTACCCGCCGACGCGTCCTCGCCCGGCTGAACGGTAACGGTTTGCGACGTGCCTCCGAATAGGGAGCAAGCCGATACAGAGATGATAATTATAGCCGCCACGACTATTACCAAGATGAGAGAAATCTTTTTATTACGCATTTTCCGCTCCTTTCGCCTGCAAAAGCGCCTTTACATGAGAGATGTCGCACATACACGCCATACCGTATATATCGCTGTTCTGTCCCGAACCGCCGCTGTCGAACACGCGGGAAAATACTATCCCCACAGGCAGCCCCTGCCCGTTCACCGCCAGACCGCCCACGTCCATGTCGTGGAAGTTGCCGCCCACCAGATAGTCTGCGCCTCCGTACGGTATATAGTCCGCTTCGTGCAAGGCAAGAGTGGCTGAACCTATGCCCTGCGACATAACGAGCGCGCCGCTTATCAGTCTGCCGCCTCCGGTAGACGTCGTGGGCAACATCAGGGAAAACAATCTCAGCTCCTCCCCTATCTGAGGCGCGCCTATATCGGTGAGGTCGGCATATTTAAGCTCTCTGTCCTCTATCGGCATTTTGACTATCGCCACACCGTGCGTCAAGTCATAGGCGATGTTTTCCGATATGGGCTTGACATTTGCCGCGGCGTATTCGGGAATGCTTGCGTTATAGTAGATATTGCGGAATGTGGGCATGGAAACTTTCCCGTCCTGCGTATCCAAGAAGGATACTTGCACGGAGTATCTGTCCACCGTTACGCCGAATCCCGTTTCAAACGCACTTGCGGGCAGGGCGAGCCAGCCGTCTGCGCTCACATATACTCCCGAAGTGTGCGAACTTGCGCCGAATACGCTTGAAAGACCGCGCCTGTCATAGCGCGTGACCTCAACGAGCACGACGGTGCCGTCATACTTATCGTAAATTGCCCTGCTCTCTTCCTTGGACAGATCGATGTCATACGAATAATAATATTCGGGGACGGTGCTTGAAAAAGTCATACAGCCGGCAAAAATACCCGCCGCGACTACGATAAGCGCGGCGCAAAGCAAAATAGCGAGCTTGCCCTTTTTCATTCCAGCGTCCAGACCTCCGTATGCGTATGCTCTTCGCCCGGTTTGAGGGTAAACAGGCAAGAGAGAGTTTCTATCTCCGTAAACAGGTTGTAAGTGTAGCTCTCCACATTGCAGGAAAAGTCGGGATATATCCCCTCGGGCGCGGGCAGCTTTATGGTGAATTTGCCCGCCTTGGTATATGAATACACATATCCCAGCGTATTCATCGTGCCCACTTTGAGCGCATGGGGCGCATTCTTATCGAATTTGATCGTGATGTCGTCGTCCTTTATGCAGAGGCGGGGGTCGTCCACCTCATTGTAACACCAATGCACGATATTGCGGTTGGGCAAGAACGCCGTATCCGAAGTGTCCAGCGGAAGATGTGCCTCCGCGCCGCCGTCCATGACCGTAAGTCCCCACATAGCTATCGGCGTAGTCTCCTTATCTCCCCTGTTCACGAACTTGTGTTCCAAGGTGACCTCTCCGCTCTCCGTCATGGTTATCTTTATACTCTTTTCCAGCCGAGTGGTGAGTTCTGTGGGAGCAGTGAATATTGCGCCGTTTTCCAGCATATCCACCTTTACCGGCGCGTTGTCCGGATAATATGTATCCATATACTCGGGGGATTTCCAAAGTCTGTGTCCGCCGTATATGTGCCAGCCGCCGCTGCCTTTGAGCACGGGATCCATGAGCTCTTCCGGCTTATTCACCTCGTCGAAAACGTCCTCAAACAGGATGTTCTCCCCTCCGTCCCTGCCGTAGAAGATGACGCGCGGCCCTATCTGAGTGGTGACGGACAGCTTGATCCCGCCCGCCGTCATGGAGAGCACTTTGCCGTATTTGCCGTAAGTTTCTTCGTAGATTTTCATATTTCACCTTGTATATTATAATCTCTGCCGTGCAAATTATCTGTCAAATATCTGTAATTTGCTGCTTTTTTACGGTTATTTCCCCTTCTTCTCCTCTTCTGCCTGCTCGTTCAAGGCTTCTTCCTCCCTGATTTCCGCAAGCTGTTCCACCGAACCTTCCAACCCTTCGGAGTGCAAGGCATCGCCCCCGCCGCCCTCTTCGTACTCTGTCTTGCCGCCGGCGAGGACCGCCACCAACTCGTCGCGCTCGGCGAGTTCTTCCTCCGTCAAAGTATCGTCCTTGCCGCTCCTGTGCTTGTCCAGAAAATAGCGCACCCTTTCCAGCTTTTTATCCGTTATCTTATAATACCAAGCCGCCAAGAACGCCGCGCCGATGAACACCGCCACGCCCACGCCCAGCAGTATCCTGATGGCAAGCAATGCCGACTCCGGCTGACTTACCGCCGCGTCCGCCTCCGTATGCTCCTTATATCCCGCCGCGCCCAGCGTCCAGCCCACCACGGCTATAGCCAGGGCGGTGCATATCTTGCGGGAAAAGGTCATAAGTCCGGAGAATGTTCCCGTATCGCGCTTTCCCAACTTTAATTCGGCAACGTCTATCGTGTCGGGAAAGATGAGCCAGGGCATCATCTGCGTGCCGCCAAACCCCAAGCCCATTATAACGGCGAACACGGGCACCAGCCAAGGACTCCAACTCTTTTGATATACCGCGAGCAAGACGGCGCCCAATATATACAGCGGCATACCCAAACGGAAGGCGAACTGCTTGCTCACCTTTCGCATGAAGTAGTAGTACACGGGCACGGATACCGCAGCCATGACCATCATGGGCGCGATGACGAAGAGCGAGCTCATCTCCATCACGTTTCCGAAGATATTGAAGGTCACGCCCGAGAGTACGTCGTCGCAATAGTATATCGCCAAGGCGGTGATGAGGTCCATCGTGAGGAAGGACATGACGTACATGATAAGGTGCAGGCGGAAAGAGCGGATTTTGAGCGGAGTGGCGTAAGATTTGAAGGAGAACTTCACCTTACCCGCAGGCAAAGGGGTGCGTTCTTTCATCTTTACCGCGCTCAAAATGAGTGTGCCGGAAAAGAGTATGCCGAACAACAGCGATACCACCAGCCAGAAGGTTATCCTGTCGATATTTCCGCCCTCGAGCTGATCCCACAAGATAGCGGGGACGAGATAGCAAAGTCCCGCCGCCGCCATGTCCGTGACCAGCTTAAAGGTGTTTGCGTAGTTGCGCTGCTTGTAGTCGGAAGATATCTCCGAACTCATGGCGGCATACGGCACCTGCGAGATGGTGGACACGGTGCAATAAAGCATATAAGCTATACTCGTTAGTGCGGTCATGGCTATCTGCTGCCCGTCCGTGCTGCCCGCTCCTCCCCACGGCCAGGGGGCGAGCAGAAACAGCAGCGCCGGCAGTACGAGCGCGCCGCCCAAGATTATATAAGGCCGCCGCCTGCCCCATTTGGAGCGGGTATTGTCCGAGATGTTTCCCATAAGGGGGTCGGATATCGCGTCCCATATCTTTGCAAGCGCGATGGGGATTCCCGCCAGCTCCGCCCTGATGCCCAAAATACTGGTGTAGTAGGGCAGCAAGATGAGCGAAAGCATAGTGGACTGCCCTCCGCCGAAGAAGTCGCCTATTCCGTAAAAGAACCTCTCCTTGACCGGAACGTAGTCGTGCGGCGCACACTCGGCCGCATTCCTATCCTTTTTCATTTTCCCCTCCTTCTCGCGCTATCTTCACTTTTCGTCTTTCAAATTCTCGGCGCTTTCTTCTGTTTCCCGCTGCCTGTCGCAGGTTTCCGCTATGTCGCCCATGGCGGAGGTTGCGCCCTCGCCCAAGAACTCCTCCTGCTGCTCCATGGTGTTTTTGCGATAGACCACCGTCTTGTCGTACTCTTCATCATACTTGAATGCCAGCTGGTTGATGAGTTGTATGCGTTCGAGCTTTTCTTCTTCCGTTAAAGTGTCGTATTCGCCGCGCTCCACCTTTTCGTTGAAATATTTGATGCGCGCAAGTTTTTTGTTGTTCACCTTGTAGCGAAGGGACGAGAAGAAGGCAAAGGCGATGAGTACCGCCACCGATATGCCCATTACCAGCTTTATCGCCAAAAGAGCGGATTCCGGCTGGTCGATATAGCTGGAAGCGTCGCCCGTGGTGTTCTCCCTGTATCCGGCGCCGCCGATAATCCAGCCCACAAGTCCCACGCCGAATGCGCCGGACACCTTTCTTGCCAGCGTCATCATGCCGCTGTATGTGCCGGTGGGGCGCTTTCCCGTGGCGAGCTCGGCGACGTCTATCGTGTCGGGGAAGATCATCCAGGGGATCATCTGCGCTCCGCCGAAGCCCAGACCCATCATGAGCGCCATTATAGGCACGAGGATGGGAGGGGTCCAGGAAGGATCCATCACGGCGAACATTATGCCGCCGATTATGTAAAAAGGCAAGCCCATTCTGAACACGAATTGCTTGGACTTTTTATCCATCAAAATTCTGCACACGGGGAACATACACACCGCCGCTATCATAAGAGGCGCGATTATAAAGAGCGAGGACATATCCATGCCGAACAGCTTCTGTCCGTGCCACACGTCCGTGGCGTAGTAGACGGCGAGCGCGGAGAGCATATCCATGCAGGTGAACGCCGCGCAATACATACCGATATGCCAGCGGTAGGAGCGGTTCTTATACGGTTCGGCGTAGTTTTTGACAAACTGCTTGGCATTGAACTTTTCCTTGGGGGTTTTGACCGTAACCCTCTCCTTTACCACTATCGCGCACAGGATCAGACCGCCGCCGAAGAGAATGCCGAAGATGAGCGCTATGCACAGCCAGAATGTGGTGGCTGAGATATTGGGCATGAACAGATAGCCGTCCTCGCTGATGAGCGCTTCGATGAGCAGCAGAGGCAGCGCGTAGGCAAGTCCGGAGGCTATCGAGGTGAAGATGAGCTTGACCGTGTTTGCGTTGTTCCTCTCCTTAAACGAGGGGGAGATGTCGCTGGACATGGAGCAATAGGGCACCTGCGAGATGGTGGAAACGGTGTTCCACACCAGATACATTATTAGGATAAACGCCGTGAAGCCGCCTATCGACATACCCCATTCGGTAACAGGCATGAACATTATCAAAAGGGTGAGGATAACTCCCACGCCGCCTATGAACATATACGGCTTTCTCCTGCCCCATTTGGCGCGGGTATTGTCGCTGATAAAGCCCATGAGCGGATCTGTTATCGCGTCCCACAGCTTAGCCACCGTCATGATGGTGGAAGCCACCGTCATGGCAATGCCCATCGTCGTCATATATTTGAGCATTATGCACGACATGAGCGAAACGCCGCCGCCGTCCATAAGGCCGCCTATTCCGTAACACACCTTTTCCTTGGTGGGGATGCGTTCGTTGATAACAACTTCTTTTTCTTTCATCTTGTCCTCCGTTTGCTCCGCCTTTCGGCAAAATTCCCCTTTCTCCCGTTTTACGCTCTTATCCTTAAATATTGCCCTTTAACCTGTCGCGCGCTGCGGATATGTCCGCGATAAGCTGCCTGAGCTCTGCGCGCTTTATGCGATACTTATCCGAAGAACACAGCCCTCCCGTAACTTTCACCTTGTGGTGATAGCTTTTCAAAAGCTCCGCATAGTCGTCCAACTCTTGCAGCCTCTGTTTGCACGCCGGGTCGTCTTTGAGGAACTGAATGCTCCTGCGACAGGAAGTGATGAGGTCGGCTATGCCGCCTGCTTCCCTGTTCAGCTTGTACTTTATTGTGGAAAAAGAGGGATGCGCCTTATCCAGGGCGTCGAGCGCCGCCAGAAGTTTGTCCGTATCCCTGAACAATTTGGTGAAATATTCGTTTTCCGTCGTCATAATTTCCTCCGATGTAATAATAATATAATATTTAACGTGCATATGTCAAGGCGGATACGCTTTTTCCGATTAAAAACAGCCGTATTTCGCAAAATAAGCGTATGAAGCGTTTTGCCGCGATACTCACCCTGCTCATATGCCTCGCCCTCCCCTGCGCGCTGCCGCGTGCGGCGGCGGAAGAAGGGGACGAACGCATAGTCACCGCGCTTATGTATCACTCCGTGCTCGCCTCCCGACAAGGCGAGTATATCGTATCTCCCGCGCGGCTGGAAGAGGATATAAAAAATTTCAAGGAGGCGGGGTATGAATTCGTGCTGCCGTGCGAAGTGGCGCTGTATGCCCGCGGTGAGAGAACTCTGCCCGAAAAGCCCGCCATACTCACCTTTGATGACGGGCACTACAACAACTTGTATTACGCCCTGCCGCTGCTGGAAAAGTACGACGTATGCGCGGCGATAAACGTGATAGGCGCGTTTTCCGCCTTTTCAAGCGATTCGGGGGACTGCGACAATCCCAACTACTCCCACCTCACCTGGGAGAATATGCGCACGCTTTTGAAAAGCGGCAGGATAGAGTTGGGCAATCACACCTACAATATGCACAAATACTCCCCCAGATTCGGCATATCTCCGCTTGACAAAGAGAGCGATAAAGAGTATGAAAACGCGCTTTTCCTCGACTTTTCCCGCCTGCACGAAAAGGTGCTGCAAGAGTGCGGATACAGCATGAAATGTTTTGCTTTCCCGTTCGGAAAATATACGAAAATTGCGGAGCAGGTATTGAAAAATATGGGCTATACCCTCACCTTCACCTGCAATGAGGGGGTGAGCAAAGTGACGTTCGGCGCGCCCTTGTCCTGCTTTTATATCAGGCGGATAAATATGGACGGCAGAAAAACTTCCCTCTCCCTTTTGCACAAGGCGGAGAGATACTACGTTCAGGCTTCTTCGTCCGAATAGATTATGCAGATGTTGTCGGGAAGCACCCAGCCGCGTTTGTTGCACGCGCGCACCAGCGCTTCGGGTACCGCCGGCAGGGAGGACACGTCGTTTTCTTCCAGTCTGAGGTATTTGATAGCGCCGAATTCGCTGCGCAGATTGGGCGGCGGCGCAAAGGTGATGCTGGCGGGCATATCGTGTACTATGCGCATTCTCGCCGTGCCGCCGTCGTTGGAAAAGGCTGTGATGGTTTCTTGCGTATTCGCCACATACTTGGCTTCCGCCTTGAATTTATTGAACAGCAGATGCGTGCCCACATATTGATAGGCGTACTCCCGCCTGTCCTCCACGCTCCCCCTGTGTATGCGCAAAATTCTGTCGTGTGAAAAGTATACCGTCACGTCCTTGTTCCACTTGGAATATAGCAAAATGACCACATTATCCCCCACTCTGGACACATACATATCGTAATAGTAGAAGATGACTCCTCTTATGAGAAAGAGTCCGCCCAGCGCCAGACAGACCAAAAACGCAAGCCCCAGCAACACTACCCATATATTCTTGTAGGAGATGGATGTGTATACATACGCTATGGCAAACACCACCCATGCTACCGCAAACGCAGCGAAAAACGACCAAGAGCGCAGTCCCGGTTTTGCGGGCTGATATTTGAAGCGAGAACAGGTGAGCGAGGCGTAAAAATTCTTTTCCACCTGCATAAGTCTTATACCCGCCGGCACGCGGTGCCTTGCCTGTTCTTCTTCCTCTTCTTCGTCGTCTATATCATACATATAAGCAATATTTTCAGCTGCGTGATCGCACGGCGTCTACTATGACGTCCATAAGGCGGTACCCCTCGACCGTGGAGTCGGTGCCGATGTGCCATATCATCACGCCGCCCACGCCGCAGTCTATGGCATAGCACGTCTTGTCGTAGACCATGCCCCTGCCGTTAAACCAGGTATTGCCCGAACCTGCAACTCCGTCCAGGTTGACGTAGGAGTCGTAATAGCGGGAGTTGTCCCACCTGCCCAGCTCCTCAGCCACGTCAAAATAGTTGCCCCAGAAAGTATCTCCGCTCTCCGGTCTGGAGTAGAAGGGCAAACCGAGGTTTATCTTGGAAAGGTCAAAGCCCTTTTCCTTTATTTGATTTATTATGGTGAAGCAGGAGGAGTAGAAAGAGGAATGGTTGCCGTGATCGTCGAACAGATCGTATGCCATGACCTCTATCTTGTCCAGCACCGCCAACTCTTCGGGATTGAAGGACGCCGTGCCCAGCTGCCATTCGGATATGGCGGCGGTGAGCAGTTTATTCCCCTCCCCGAACCTTTCGTCCATGGCAGAGTGCAGCGCGTTTAGATATGCGGTGAAGTTTTCAAAGGACCGGCGCGCGGAGGGATATTCGTAGTCGAAAGACACACCGTCAAAGTCAAACTCCTCCATAAAATCCAAAATGTTGGCAGTGAGCGTTTGAGCCGCGGCGCCCGTCATTGCGGCGTTGTGCCTCTCTTCCGTGGTGAGTTCTTCTCCCGTGCCGCCGTTGATGTTGCCCAAGAAGGTGACCACTATCTCCGCGTCGGTATATTCGCGCAGATTTTGCAGACCTTTTTCAAAAGTTTCCCTTGCCGCCAGCCCCTGCGCAGAGGAATCGCCCGTCTTATATACCATATCGCTCCCGTCCTGAGCGCGGAAGTACAGCTCTCCCTTTGAATCGAAGTAGGCGCCCGATATGTAGTTTAGCTGAGTGGCGTCCGCCAGATTGGGGGCCCAGCGCTCGTCCAACTCTCCTCCGCCGTACGCCCACTGCGTGGTGACGTAGCCCATTATCTCAAAATCTTGCGCCGTACCCGTGATATTATATGCTTCCAATTCTTTCAATTTCCAACTGCCCGTGCAATCCTGCACTTCCACCCTCACCTTGCTCGCCGTGACCGCGGGGAAAGAACCGTAATGGTATCCCTCCACAAAATCGCTGCCGTAGAAGGGTTCGCTCGCGTCGTCGGCATATACTCGAAATTTCCTTATCTCGTCCCCGCTCTCTTTCAGCACTAAGGCGTTAAAGGTTATCTCCTTATTGAACACATACTCCGCGCTCTCTCCCTTTGCGCCCTTGTTTTTCACAAATTCGCCGTCATCCGCCAGATTGGCGAACTTGTCCGTGATGGCGGAGGGCGTGGAGTTGTCCGTGCACCCGGCAAGACAAAGAAGTCCCACCACCGCGCACACCAGCGCCGCCGCAATAACCAAAACGAGTGTGTTTTTCATGACTTTCTCCCTTGAGTATCTATTTGATAAGAATATTATACTATAAAACCGATGTTATGGCAAGGAGGAATTTGATCGCTTTTTTTCGGGATTTTTTCAAAGCGCCGACTTTTACTTTTGCGAAGAAAACAGCTATGCTTTTATATTGAACCGTGCAAGGCGTTTAAGTCGCAGCGTCAGCCGTCCTTGAAAAAAATCTTCTTTCATTGCGCTTGCTCACTTTATCGAGTATCGCTAGTTCATATGCGGATAAATAAACAGCGTATCGGGCATAGTTATTTTATAGTCTACGCGCAAAGAGATTTGACGGAGCAAATCTCCACGCGCCCTCTCATCGCTCCGCGGTTTGAGGGCCGCTTTTCGGAAGTAAGGACGGTTTGCATTATTTCATAGTTACGACCTTCCGAAAAATATCGCTTTTTACCTTCATAATAAGACGGGATTTTATTATAAGCCGGCAGAAGGTAAAAACTTTATCTCTTAAATCTCACCTCCACCTTGGTGCCCTCGCCCACTTTGCTTTGAATATCCAGCTTGGCACCGTAGAGGTTGCAAACGTGTTTGACTATCGCAAGTCCCAGACCCGTGCCGCCCGTCTTTTTGGAACGGGACTTATCCACGCGGTAGAACCGTTCGCACACCTTGGGGAGGTGCTCTTCGGGGATACCTATGCCCGTATCCGACACGGTAAGTTTTACCCCCTCTTCCGTTTCCTCCACCGTCATGTCCACTCTGCCGCCGGGGACGTTGTAGTGTACGGCGTTGCTGCACAAATTGCCCACTATCTCATAGATGTTGCGGTAATCCGCGCGCACATGACCGCTGCCGCTTGCTGTTACGGTGAGGGAGCGTTCTTCCGCCTGGTGGGCGTACTCCTGCTTGACCTCCGCGGCTACGGCGCCCAGGTCTATGTCCTCTTCCCTGCGCTCTGCCCTGCCGCTCTCCAAGTCGCTGATGTAAAGCATATCCTGCACCAGGAAACTGAGCCTCTTGCTCTCCTTATATATGCGTTCCAGCTGCTTTTTCTGCCCCTCATCCGTGGCTTTTGCAAGCAGTATCTCCGTAAGTCCCTGCATGGTAGTGAGCGGCGTTTTCAGCTCGTGAGAGGCATTGGCGAAAAATTCGCTCTTCTGCCTGATAGCCGCCTTTTCCTTGGTCAAATCCGCCACCAGCACGATATGTTCTATCTCGCTGCTCTCATCGTCCGCTTTGAAGCTATATACTTTGAAATTGAGGTCTTTGCCGCGCAGCCGATAGGAAAATTCCCCGTCCTCGCCGCGCATGAGCGAATCGTGCATGAGCTTTTTCAGCTCCTCGTCCTTTGTGAGATAGGAAAAGTGCTTGCCCATGAGTTCCCCGCTCACTTTGAATATCTTGCATACGGGTTTATTGTAAAGCACTATCTCGTTGTGCGAAGAAAACGCCATCATGCCCTGAGAGATGTTGTTTATAACAAAGTCGAGTTTGTTCTGTTCCCTGCGCAAGTCGGCGAGAGAACCGCCCAAGCCCGCCACCAGCGCGTCTATCTCCTCCGCTATCTGGGCAAACTCATCCCTGCCCCCGCCGCTCGTCTTTGCAGGTACGGAAGTGAGCGCACGCAGGCGCTTGTTTATCTCTTCCAGCCTACCGGATATTCTCGCAGACGTCCTGTCTGCCACCGCCGCGGAGATAGCCACCCCCACAGCAGCCGCCAGGAACAGCGCTCCCACCGCCGCGCCGATGTAGGGACCTATATCGCTCTGCCTTTCGCACAGACGGAGCACATACGTTTGCCCGCCCGCGGTGAATTTTTCCGCATAATAATACGCCTGCGCCTGCATGGTCTGCGAATAGCGCCTGACCACCTTAGGAGCGTCGTTCATTGCGGCGACTATCTCTTCCCTGTCGCCGTGATTTTCCTCCGTGCCGCCGCTGTCGTATACGATGTCCCCGCCTTTATCCAACAAAGTTACGCGCGTATCTTCTATCGCCGCCAGCACCGCGGAGGGGTCTTCGGACGATTTTAGGGCGGCAATGAGAAGATGCGTCTTTTCCCTGATATCCTCCGCCTCCGTTTCGTCGTACAGCCAAAATACCACCCCCAGCGCCGCCGCGAAAACTATTATCGCCGTTATCAGAGAGATGAGCAGACAGCGCAGAGTGAGCTTTTTCTTCATCAGTCCACCCTGTATCCCACGCCGCGCACTGTGATGATGATGTTGTCGCCGCCGACGGCTTTTATCTTGTCGCGGATTTGGGCGATGTGCATATCCAGCGCTCGCGTTTCGCCCATGAAGTCCTCTCCCCACACCGTCTTAAAGATCTCATCGCGCGTGAGCGTTTCGCCGGCGCGCTCTATAAGCAGTTTGAGCAGTTTGAATTCCTTTACCGTAAGCCCCAGCTTTTGACCGCGATAGCTTATGTCGTAGAGTTTTTCGTTTACGGAAAAATCGTTGTGGCGGCGGACGTAGAGATTGGCGCGCCTCAGTCCCGCCTTTACCCTCGCCAGCAACTCCATTATGGAAAAGGGCTTGGACACATAGTCGTCCGCTCCCTTATTCAGGCCCTTTACGAAACTTATCTCGTCGCTCTTGGCAGACACGATTATCACCGGCAGCCGCTCGTCCTTTTCCCTGAGCCTGGTCAAGATGGTATAGCCGTCTATGTCGGGCAGCATGATGTCTATTATGGCAAGTGAAGGGCGCTTTTCCTCAAACGCCTTGAAAAAGGAGGCTCCGTCCCCGAAGATGCGCACGTCGTACACCCCCTCAAAGGCGCCCTCGTACACCTCCTGTATGCCTTCGTCGTCTTCAACTATATATATCAAAGCTCTGTCCATAGTTCACCTATATCGGATTATACCACACTTTCCCCTCTGCAAGCAAGCGGCAAAGGGCGCAAAACAAATCAGCCGAATCTGCCCTCGATATATCTTTTCGTTTCCTCTTTTTGCGGACGTTCGAATATGTCATGAGTATCCCCGTATTCCACCAGTTCTCCCAGCAGGAAAAAGCCCGTCTTGTCGGAAATGCGCGCCGCCTGCTGCATATTGTGCGTGACTATCGCTACGGTGGTGAACTCCTTGATACTCCCGATAAGCTCTTCTATCTTTGCCGTGGAGATGGGATCGAGCGCGGAAGTGGGCTCGTCCATCAAAATTATTCCCGGAGAGGTGGCAAGGGCGCGCGCTATACACAGCCTCTGCTGCTGTCCTCCCGAAAGTCCCAGCGCGGATTTGTTCAGCCTGTCTTTAAGCTCTTCCCACATGGCGGCTTGTTTGAGCGACCTCTCCACTATCTCGTCCAGCTCCGCTCTCTTTTTTATGCCGAAGGTGCGCGGACCGTACGCCACGTTGTCGTATACGCTCATGGGAAAGGGATTGGGCTTTTGAAAGACCATGCCCACGCGCTTCCTCAGTCCCGTCACGTCCTTACTCTTGTATATGTCCTCTCCTCCCACCAAAAACTCTCCCTCTATTTTGCAATCGGGCACGAGGTCGTTCATGCGGTTGAAGCACTTCAAAAGGGTGGTCTTTCCGCAGCCGGAAGGTCCGATAAATGCCGTCACTCGCTCGGGGGGAATATCTATGTTTATATCCTTTAAGGCGTGAAAATCGCCGTAGTACAAGTTAGCGTTGCTCACATGAATATCCTTGGAAAACAGCCGCTCTTCACCCGTTTTCTTTTGCCTGTTCGAGCGCTCTTCTCCTTCTGCTCTTTTTCTTAGCATTCTTCTCTCCTTGAAATTTTTTCTGTAATGCTCTGCCCGCCAGTTCGGCTGCCACGTTCAGCAAAAGCACAATCAGCATGAGTACGCACGCGCACGCATACGCCTCGTCCGTATATAGATTTTCCCCCGAAAGATAGTAAAGCAATACCGCCAGCGTGGTGCCGCCGCTCATTGCGCCCTCCGGCATGGGCTGGATGCTCGACCCCATCGTGAACATAAAAGGCGCGGATTCGCTCATCACCCTGCCCACGGAGAGTATGGCGGCAGCTATTATTCCCGGCATTGCCGAGGGCAATACCACCGTGAACACCGTGCGCAGCTTACCCGCGCCCAGCGCCAGCGCGCCCTCTCTCAAACTCATGGGCACGGCGCGCAAACTCTCCTCCGTAGCCCTGATAACCGTGGGCAACAGCATTACCGATATGGTCAAACTGCCCGCGGCTATGGAATAGCTGCCGCCCAAGAGTGTGACGAACGTCACCGCTCCGAACAGCCCGTATACTATGGAAGGCACGCCCGAAAGCACGTCTATCGCGCCCCTTATCACGCGCACAAACGGATTTTTACTGCCGGCATACTCGTTCAAAAATATCGCCGTGCATATGCCCAGCGGCAGGGCTATAACCAAGGATATGCCCACCGTCATCAGCGTTGCCGCCACCGAGGGCAGAATGCTTATCTCCCCGCCGTATTCGTAGCTTCCGAAAAGTAGCTGCCCGGAAAGGTGCGGCAGACCCATTATCAAAAGATAGATGATAAGCGCCGCCAAAAATGCCAGAGCAAACATAGCGCTAACCACGCTGAAAACCTTGCCGGCAAAGCATATCTTCCTGCCGCCAAAGAGGGAAATGCCCCTCTTTTTTCCGCCTCTGCCCCCATTTTTCTTTTCCGATGTGACCAAAGAAAGCAGTGCCACCGTTATAGCCACAAATACGAGCAGCACCCCGCCCGTGGCAAACAGCGCGCCCATCTGAACCTCGCCCGCATAGCCCATTTCCAGCACTATGTTGGCCGTCATCGTCCTGAAAGACGAAAACAGCCCGCGAGGAAACTGCGGAGAGTTGCCCGCCACCATAACCACCGCCATGGTTTCGCCCAGCGCCCTGCCTACGCCCAAGATCATCGCCGCCGTTATGCCCGACTTCGCTGCGGGCACCACCGTGCGAAATACCGCCTGATCGCGCGTGTCGCCCAGCGCCAGCGCCCCTTCGTAGTACGCCCGAGGCACCGCTTCCAAAGCCGTTTTGGACAACGACGCCACCGTGGGAAAGATCATCATTCCCAATATCACGGAAGTGAGCAAAAGTCCACTGGAATTGCCGTTGGGCGAGAGCATATTGAACAGCGGCATTATCACCTTTATCCCGAAAAATCCGAAGATGACGGACGGCACTCCCGCCAGCAGGTTTATCACGGAGGAAAACACCGCTTTCAGCCTGCCCTTGCAGTAATACGAGAGGAATACCGCCGTAAAAAAGCCCAAACTTCCTCCCACCAAAAGGGCGCACGCCGTGGCAGTGAGCGTGCCCACGAGCATGGGGAGTATCCCGTAGCTGCCCGCAAGAGGCTGTCCGTATACGTCGTTCGCGTCCGGCGCCCACTCGCTGCCGAAGAGGAAGTTGCCCAGTCCCGTTTCCGACAGGGCTGGCACGGATTTCATTATTATAAATATGAAGATAGCCGCCGCTGCGGCGATGCACAGCGCGGCTGTGGCGGCAAAGACGACTTTGCCGCACATTTCCTTTATTCTGCTTTTTTCCATAAACTCTCTTTTATGCCGCAGACAGGGCGCTAAATTTGGTTATGCTGCCCGTGTATATCCCGAATAACTGGGCTATCGTTATATCTTCCAGCGTATTGGAGGGATTTACTATCACCGCAATGGCGTCGAGAGCTATTTCAAAGTGGGATATCTCCCCTTCGTCCGTCGCCTTTACTGCGGAAGAACCCAGACCTATCGCGTTGCCCGTCTTGTCCGCCTTTACCGCGGATATGCCGTGTGAGGTGCCCTGGCAATTCTTGCTTATCTCTATATCCGCCACGTTGGCGCCGCCTATCTCCTTATACTTGCCTATCAGCTTGTCCATAAGGGGATCCACCGACGTGGAGCCGCTTATACTTATGCTGCCGTTTAACGCCGCGGCAGGCGCGCTGTACTCCGTTGCGCCCTCTTCCTGCTTCACATAGCCCTCTTCTTCCACTATCTCCTGCGCTTGCGCGGAGCGGAGAAACTTCAAAAAGTCCTGCGTTGCCGCCGTCAACTCGCCCGCTTCCGTAATGGCTTTGTTGGTCATGATAACAAACGGCCTCTGCATCTTATAGTCGCCGCTGAGTACATTCGCGCTCGTGGCTTCCACTCCCTCCACCTTGAGAACCTTGACCGTATCGTCCACCGAACCCAAAGACACATAACCTATGCCCGTTTCCGTGGACGCTACCAGCGATATGACCGTGGACGTCTTGTCCTGTTCCAACGCGCCCTTCAAAAGTCCCGCGTCTTTCAAAGACGTGCCGTCTTCCGATTTGACTATCGCTTCAAAGGCGTCACGCGTTCCGCTGCCCGATGTGCGAGCTATCACGGCGATATCCTTCTCGCCGCCGCACGCCGCCAAAATCGCGGTGAGCGCAACTATCAGCGCTA
>CALWRK010000019.1 GCA_944383935.1 uncultured Clostridia bacterium | reverse complement strand
CGAGAAAATAAACACATATCCGCTATAAATAATTATATATGTAAAATGTGTTCTAACAGGGTTGGGTAAAGGTAAGCATTATTAAATATATGGTCACTATAACGCATAATGAAATTAGCTATATTATTAAAAGTAAAGAATGAGGTAAGCATTATAGTCTTATCTGGCATAATAATACTCTTTATACGAAAGAGGAAAGGATATCCTTTATAGATGAAAGATCGTTCCAATGAGTAAATAAACCAATATTTGAGGCGAGTTTATCGCCCTTGACAGTCGCGAATACGTTTGATATAATTTTTATCAGGCAAACGAGCCTGAATATTCCAATGAGGAGAAAGTTATGTTGGAGATAAAGGACGGTAAGTTTTTTTTGAACGGTGAGGAATTTCACATATATTCCGGGTGTATTCATTATTTTCGTGTTCCCGAAGAGCTGTGGGAGGACAGGCTCGCAAAGTTGAAAGCCGCCGGGTTGAATACCGTGGAAACATATGTGGCGTGGAATATGCACGAACCGCGAAAGGGAGAGTATAACTTTTCGGGTATGGCGGATATCGTTCGCTTTATCAAAATCGCTCAGAATTTGGGATTGTATGTTATCCTGCGCCCCGGTCCTTATATCTGCGCGGAATGGGACTTAGGCGGCTTGCCGGCTTGGATGTTGGCGGATAAAAACGTGGTGTTACGCTGCATGAACAAGGCTTATCTTTCCTATGTGAAAGAATGGTTTGAAGTGCTGTTCGACAAGGTGCGCGATTTACAGATAACTCACGGCGGGAACATCATAGCCATGCAAATAGAAAACGAGTACGGATCATATGGCAATGACAAGGAATATCTGCAATATATAAAAGAACTTATGATTTCCTGCGGTGCGGACGTACTGCTCTTTACTGCCGACGGCAACTGGTGCAACATGATCTCGGGCGGCGGACTGGACGGGGTGTACAAGGCGCTTACATTCGGATCCAACGCAAAGGGGGCATTTGCAGCCTTGGAGGGATTGCAGGACAAAAATATGCCCAAGACGTGTATGGAGTTTTGGGACGGGTGGTTCGACCACTGGGGTGAAAAACATCATGTGCGCCCTCCCAAGCAGGTGGAAAACGAGATAAACGATTTTTTGGAAACGGGGGCGAACTTCAATTTATATATGTTCCACGGCGGAACGAATTTCGGTTTTACCGCAGGCGCCAATCACAACGGAATGTATCAGCCCACGACTACCAGTTACGACTATAATGCGCCTTTAAGCGAATGGGGAGATTATACTCCGCTGTATCATGTGCTCAGGAAGCAGATGCTTGCGCATCGCGGCATAAGCGAGAGCAGCCTGCCTCTGCCGCCTCCTCCGAAGTATGCGGATATAGGTAGCGTGCGCCTTACTCGCTTTGCCTCCTTGAAAGGCAATTTGGACAATATAGGCACAAAACACCGTTGCGGTAATCCCGCCTCCATGGAAGATTTGGGTGAGCAGTCGGGATATATGTACTACCGCACAAAAGTGGAAGGTAAGTATGTGATGCAGGGGCTTACGATAAGCGGCATTCACGATATCGCCTATATCAGCGTAAACGGCGGCAAGCCCAAGCGCGTATATCGCAACAAGCGCGGCTTGTTTAAGATGGCGGATAAAGGGCGTACGATGTTTTTGCAGTCGATTGGAGAGGGCGGACTCACCTTGGAGATATTCGTGGACTGCATGGGCAGAGTCAACTACGGTAGCAGAATATATGACAGAAAAGGTATAGAGGACGTCATGTTCGGCGCGCAGCATATATTCGGCTGGGATATTTACACCCTTCCCATGGACAATTTGGAAAAGCTGAATTATGACGGGCAAAAGAGTGCACCCTGCTTTATGAGCGGCAAGTTCGATGCGCCCGAAAAGGGGGAGTGCTTCGTGTATCTAAAAGGCTTTACAAAGGGCTTTGTAACGGTCAACGGCTTTAATTTGGGAAGATATTGGAATGTGGGACCGCAGCGCGCGCTGTATCTGCCTTCCGTATTACTCAAAGATAAGGATAACGAGATAGTCGTGTTCGAACAAGAGGGCTATACCGACGCGTGCGTCGAGATTAAAAGTACTCCCGATTTGGACTGATTTTTTACTTTCGCTTAGTTTTACCGCCCGTATTACGACACACGGGCGGTTTTTATCGAAAAATCGCAAAAAATATCAAAAAATTTTTTCTATTTATTTGACAATGGTACTCTCTGTAACTATAATATCTATATTAAATATTTTGCATATTTCCGCTAAGCGGAAAAAGGAGACTACTATGAACGAATATGTTCAACGCGTGCTTGACACGGCTATCAAAAACAATCCCAACGAGCCGGAATTTCATCAGGCTTTGACGGAAATACTCTCCTCCCTCTCCGAAGTGTTTGACGCACATCCCGAATACGAAAAGAGTCAAATCCTGGAAATGCTCGTAGAGCCCGAAAGGATTATAGCTTTCCGCGTCCCGTGGGTGGATGACAGCGGTAAGGTAAGGGTGAATAAGGGCTATCGTGTGCAGTTCAACAGCGCAATAGGTCCTTATAAGGGCGGTTTGAGATTCCACCCTTCAGTCAATATATCCATTATAAAATTCCTCGGATTCGAGCAGATATTCAAGAATTCCCTTACCGGTTTGCCCATAGGCGGCGGCAAGGGCGGTTCCGACTTTGACCCCAAGGGTAAGAGTGACGGCGAAGTTATGCGTTTCTGCCAGTCCTTTATGGCAGAGTTGTATCGCCACATCGGTTCGGAAACGGACGTTCCCGCAGGCGACATCGGCGTGGGCGGAAGAGAGATAGGATATATGTTCGGTTATTATAAGAAGATAGCAGACGAGCATACCGGCGTGCTTACCGGACGCGGTTTGGAATACGGCGGCAGCTTTGTGCGCGTGCAGGCTACCGGTTACGGACTTGTCTATTTCATGGAAGAAATGCTGTTGTGCAACGGTTCCTCTTTCGATGGTAAGACCGTAGTGGTCAGCGGTTCCGGCAACGTGGCGATCTATGCTCACGAAAAAGCCACCAAGATGGGCGCAAAAGTTGTAGCTATGAGCGATTCCGGCGGCTATATCTACGATAAAAACGGCGTGGATTTGGATGCGGTAAAGCAGATAAAAGAAGTAAATCGCGGACGTATATCAGATTATCTCAAATATCATCCCGAAGCCGAATATCATACCGGTTGCAAGGGCATTTGGACCATTCCCTGCGACATCGCGCTTCCTTGTGCCACCCAAAACGAGCTGGATTTGGAATCCGCAAAAACCTTGGTCAAAAACGGCGTGATCGCGGTAGGCGAGGGCGCAAATATGCCCAGCACCAACGAAGCGGTCAAGTACTTGCTCGATAATAACGTGCTCTTCGGACCCGCAAAGGCGGCAAATGCCGGCGGTGTGGCTTGCTCGGCGTTGGAGATGGCGCAGTCGGGGATGCGTATCTTCTGGAACTTTGAAGAAGTGGATAGCAAATTGCAGCATATCATGACGGGCATCTTCCACAATATCGCCGATGCAGCGGAGAGATATGGCAAGGGCAAGAACTATCTGGACGGCGCAAATATCGCCGGTTTTGAAAAGGTTGCCAAAGCTATGATGGCTCAGGGCGTTGTCTGATTTTTAAGCCTAAAAGTTATATTCATAACTAAAAATTATATCGGATCGTTTAGAACGGTCCGATTTTTTATTTTATTGGCATTGCTAAGGGTTGCATTGCGCGCGTGTGTGTGATAAAATATAGATAACAAGCGCAGGGCAGTCGCCCGATGCTGAACTGTTTAATAAACTTTTTCGGAGAGTATTATGGCAAAAGTTGCTGTTGTAATGGGGAGTTTGTCCGATTTGGACGCGGTACGTCCGTGCATAGATATTTTGCGTAAGTTCGGCGTAGAGCCTGTTGCGCGCGTTATATCCGCGCATCGTACACCGGACACCGCGCACGAGTTCGCTGCGAATGCGGAAAAAGAGGGGATAGAAGTGCTTATATGCGCTGCCGGAAAGGCGGCACATTTGGGCGGAGTAATGGCGGCGTTTACGCCTCTTCCCGTGATAGGGCTTCCCATTAAGAGTTCCACCATGGACGGATTGGACAGCCTGCTATCCATGGTGCAGATGCCCGCGGGTATACCCGTGGCTACCGTCGCCATAAACGGCGCGCTCAACGCAGGATTGCTCGCCGTACAGATTTTGGCAATCAAATATCCCGATTTAATGAAAAAATTTAAGGCATATAAGGCGGAAATGGCAGAAAAAATTGCCGCCGACGACGCCAAATTACAAAAGGAGTTAGATAAATGAAAAGACTGGAACAGCTTTACGAAGGAAAAGCAAAAAAGGTGTTCTTAACAGACGACCCGGACGTGGTCATCGTTTCCTATAAGGACGACGCAACCGCTTTCAACGGCATCAAAAAGGGTCAGATAAAGGACAAGGGCATTGTGAATAACATCTGCTCCAACCACCTGTTCAAATTGTTGGAGAGTAAAGGTATTCCCACCCACTATGTTGAGCAGATCAACGAGCGTGAAACGTATGTGAAAAAAGTTCAAATAGTTCCGCTTGAAGTCATCGTCAGAAACATCGCTGCGGGCTCCATGTCCAAGCGTTTGGGTATTCCCGAAGGCACCGTGCTTAAAAAGCCCGTCGTAGAGTTTTCCTATAAGGACGACGCATTGGGCGATCCGCTGATCAACGACGATCACGCGCTGGCGCTGGGTGCTGCCACGGAAGAAGAGCTTGCCACCATTAAGGCTCTCGCACTCAAAGTCAACGATATTTTGAAAGAGTATTTTGCGGAAATCGGCGTCACTCTTGTGGACTTCAAACTGGAATTCGGTCGTTACAAGGGCGGTATAGTTCTTGCAGACGAGATATCTCCCGATACCTGCCGTTTTTGGGACAGTAAGACGGGCGAGAAGCTGGATAAGGATCGTTTCCGCCGTGACCTCGACGACGTAGATAAGGGTTACCGCGAAATCAAGAAGAGAATGGGTCTTGAATAATTGGCATATGCCGCTCGCAAGAGCGGTATTTGTCACATATTACGGAGGTTTACATGGGTATAGACTACAAGAGCGCCGGCGTAGACGTGGAAGCGGGTTACGAAGCGGTCAAATTGATGAAAGAGTACGTCAAAACAACTTATAACGGAGGCGTGCTCGGAGATTTGGGATCTTTCGGAGGTTTTTATGCGCTGGACGATAAGCCGGACGGCGATTGCCTAGTTGCCGGCACGGACGGCGTGGGCACCAAGCTCAAATACGCATTCGTATTGGGTAAACACGATACCATAGGTATCGACGCCGTGGCAATGTGCGTAAATGACATCGTCTGCCAGGGCGCAAAACCGCTCATATTTTTGGATTATATCGCTCAATCCAAACTTATTCCGCAGAAGGTTGCGGATATAGTCAAGGGCGTATGCGACGGATGCAGACAGTCGGGCTGTGCGCTCATAGGCGGTGAAACGGCGGAAATGCCCGGATTTTACGCAGAGGACGAATATGATATCGCCGGTTTTGCCGTGGGTATAGTTAAGCGTAACAAGATCATAAACGGCAAGAGCATAAAGCCAGGGGATACTCTTATAGGTCTTGCTTCCAGCGGTCTGCACAGCAACGGCTATTCCCTTGTGCGTAAACTTTTCGGTGAAGATGAAAAATCGCTGCGCACATATAACCAAACGCTTGGATGTACCCCTGCGGAGGTGGTTTTAACCCCCACTAAAATATACGTCAAGACGGTGCTCAGCCTTATAGAAGAATATGAGATAAAGGGTATAGCCCATATTACCGGCGGCGGATTTATAGAAAATATCCCCAGAATCATACCCAAAGGTATGGGCATTTCAATCGACGTGAACAGCTATCCCGTGCCCAATGTGTTCAAGGCGCTGGGAGAACTTGCCGGAATAGAAAAGCGTAAGATGTACAACACCTTCAACATGGGCATCGGTCTTGTAATGGCTGTCGATCCAGCTATTGCCGCAGACGTGGTAAAGGCTGCGGAAAAGCTGGGCGAAAAGGCGTATATCATCGGCAAGGTCACGGACAAAGAGGGCGTTGAATTATGAAAAACATCGCCGTGTTCGTATCCGGTTCGGGCAGCGATATGCAGAGCGTAATAGACGGCTGCGAATCGGGGCAGATAGACGGAAAAGTGGCGGTCGTTATAGCCAGCCGCCCGGGTATTTTTGCCTTGGAAAGGGCAGCAAAGCACAATATCCCCTCTGCAGTGTTCAACGTAAAAGACTATGGCAGCGCACAAAACAAGGACGCCGCAATAGTAGAATATCTGCGCCCGATGGACATAGATTTGATAGTTTTGGCGGGATATCTGTCCATTGTTTCAAAGCCGCTGTTGGACGTATACGAAGGCAGGATAATAAATATTCATCCTTCGCTCATTCCGCGCCATTGCGGTAAGGGAATGTATGGGCTGCACGTCCATGAATCCGTACTCGCGTCCGGGGATAAGGTTAGCGGCTGTACGGTGCATTTTGTGGACAGCGGTACAGATACCGGTAAGATAATCAGACAAGTTAGGGTGCCTGTGGAAGAGGGGGATACTCCTGAAACTTTACAGGCGCGAGTGTTGAAAGAAGAGCACATACTCTTGCCGCAGGTTGTGGCGGAGCTGTGCAAACAATAATTTATAGGAGTACTTTATGAAAAAACGTGCATTGATAAGCGTTTCCGATAAGACGGGGATCGTGGAACTTGCAGCAAAACTGGAAGGCTTCGGATATGAGATCATATCCACCGGCGGAACTCTCAAGACTCTTAAAGGAGCCGGGCTTCATCCGATAGACATAAGCGACATTACGGGCTTTCCCGAGTGCCTGGACGGCAGGGTAAAGACGCTGCATCCCAATGTGCACGCAGGACTTTTGGCCATGCGTTCCAATCCCGAACATATGGCTTTTCTTGAAAAGATGCATATAAACACCATAGATATCGTGGTGGTAAACCTCTATCCGTTCAAACAGACCATCTCCAAGCCGGGGATAGAGTTGCAAGAGGCGATAGAAAATATAGATATCGGCGGTCCTACCATGCTGCGCAGCGCTGCCAAGAACTATCAGGATGTGGCGGTCCTCGTAGATCCCGCCGACTATTCCAAGGTTTTGGACGAGCTGGCAAACGGCGGCATAACCAAGGAAACTAAGTTCTATCTCATGTATAAGGTGTATCAGCATACCTCATATTACGATACTTTGATTGCCAACTATCTGCGCGAACGCTTGGAGATAAAGTTCCCCGAACAGCTCACACTGGCTTTTGACAAAGCGCAGTCCATGCGTTATGGAGAAAATCCTCGCCAGGAGGCGGTTTTCTATAAAGAACCTTTTCCCGTTGCCGGCAGTCTTGCAAAGGCAAAACAGCTGCACGGAAAAGAGCTTTCGTATAACAACATCAACGACACAAACGGCGCTATCAATCTGCTCAAAGAGTTTTCCGAGCCTACAATCGTGGCTTGCAAGCACTCCAATCCATGCGGTGTGGCGTCCGACGTCACCATCGCCGGGGCATTCGAGAAGGCAAACGCGAGCGATCCCACTTCCATATTCGGGGGTATAATCGCAGCCAACAGAGAGATAGACAAAGCCACGGCGGAGCAGATACACAAGATATTCATAGAGATAGTGGTCGCGCCTTCGTTCAGTCAAGAGGCGCTGGACATATTGTGCACAAAGAAGAATATCCGCCTGCTCGAATTGCCCGATATCGCTGATCCCATTCCCGCCGGTAACTACGATATGAAGAAAGTATTGGGCGGACTGCTGGTACAGGACTTCGACAATAACGTTATAGACAGGGAAAACGTAAAAGTCGCAACGGAAAAGGCGCCTTCGGAAAGAGAATATGAGGATATGGTTTTTGCTATGAAGGTGGTAAAACACACCAAATCAAACGCGATTGTGATTGCAAAGGACAAGGTTACTTTGGGTATCGGTTGCGGTCAGGTGAACAGAATTTGGGCAACAAAGCAGGCGATAGAGCACTCTCTCACCAGCACAAAAGGTGCAGTGCTCGCGTCCGACGCATTCTTCCCCTTCGACGACTGCGTGGAGGAGGCGGGCAAGGCGGGTATAACCGCGATAGCTCAGCCCGGAGGAAGTATCAAAGACGAACTCAGCATAACCGCGTGCAATAAATTGGGCATATCCATGATATTCACCGGCGACAGACATTTTAAGCACTAAGAGGTAATTATGAGCGTACTCGTTATAGGCGGAGGCGGCAGGGAACACGCAATTTGCGCGGCGCTTTCCAAAAGCCCCAAGACAGGAAAACTTTATTGCTTGCCCGGCAATGCCGGCATATCTCAAATAGCGGAATGCGTTCCGACCATCGGCGTGATGGAGTTTGAAAAGATAGCCGATTTCGTAGCCGAGCATGAGGATATCACCATGACCGTGGTGGCTCCCGACGACCCCTTGGCTGCCGGGTTGGTGGACTATTTGGAAGAGCGCGGTTTCCGCGCATTCGGTCCGCGCGCCAACGCTGCCATAATTGAGGGATCAAAGTCATTTTCTAAGGCGCTTATGACTAAATACGGCATTCCTACGGCGGCTTACAAAGAAACATCCGACTATGATGAAGCCATAGAATATGTTTCGAATGCCCAATATCCGCTGGTGGTAAAGGCTGACGGCTTGGCTTTGGGCAAGGGCGTTATCATCTGTCTAAATGCGGAAGAAGGCGTACAGGCGGTGCGGGAGATGATGGTGGATAAGAAGTTCAAAGACGCCGGCAAGAAGATAGTGATAGAGAAGTTTCTCGTGGGCAAGGAAGTTTCCGTACTCTGCTTTACCGACGGTCAGACCATCGTACCCATGGTATCTTCTCAGGACCATAAGAGGGCGCACGATAACGACGAGGGGTTGAATACGGGCGGTATGGGCACGTTCTCGCCCTCGAAGGTGTATACGCCCGAACTGGCGGACGAAGTTTACAGAGATATTATTCTGCCCACCATGAACGCCATGAACTGCGAGGGCAGGACGTTCAAGGGGGTGCTCTATTTCGGACTGATGATAACAGAAAAAGGTCCCAAGGTTCTGGAATATAACGCCCGCTTCGGCGATCCCGAAACGCAGGTGGTGTTGCCGAGGCTCAAAAGCGACTTGTACGAGATATTCGACGCGATAATAGATTCACGCCTTTCCGATGTGGATATACAATGGACGGATGACGCCTGCGTGTGCGTTATTTTGGCAAGCGGCGGCTATCCGGAAAATTATAAGAAGGGGCTGCCAATCACGATAGGCAAACTCCCCGACGATATAATGCTCTATCATGCGGGCACGGCGTTCAAGGACGGCAAACTGGTCACTTCCGGCGGAAGAGTAATAGGCGTCACCGCCAAGGGAAAGGACATAGAAGAGGCGCGTAAAAAGGCTTACGCCGCCATAGAAAACATTCATTTCGACGGAATGTTCTATCGCCACGATATAGGCATCAAACTTTAAGAGGTAAGTATGGTAAAGAGGATATTCGTAGAGAAGAAGAGGGGTTGTGACGTCGCCGCAGCCAAGACCAAGGCGGATATATTGGGCGTGCTCGGCATAGGGCTGGACGATGTTAGGCAGTTTATACGGTATGACATAGAGGGTTTGGAAGAGGATATCTTCAAAAAAGCTCTCAATACCATATTCAGTGAACCGCCTGTGGATAACGTTTATGAGGACGAACTCCCCGCAACGGACGGCTATAAATTACTGGTTACCGAATACCTGCCGGGACAGTACGACCAGCGTGCGGACAGCGCTATGCAGTGCGTTCAGCTGCTGTCTATGCGTACCCGTCCCTTGATCAAATGCGCCACCGTATATGCCTTTAAGGGCGCGACGGAAGAGGATATGCGCAAGATAAAGCACTATCTCATAAATCCTGTTGACAGCAGAGAGGGGGATATGACATTACCCGAAACGCTTGTTCAGGTCACCGTTCCCGATCTGATTGTACCTGATGTGGACGGCTTTATTGATTTTACAGACAAGGAGATAGCCGAATATCACGCAAAACAGGGCTTTGCCATGAGCGTGGAAGATCTGATCTTTGTGCGTGACTACTTCAAGGGGGAGGGCAGAGTGCCCACATTTACCGAACTAAAAGTGATAGACACCTATTGGTCGGACCATTGCAGACATACCACCTTTGCCACCGAACTTACCGATATTAAGATAAACAGCGACAATCCGCATCTGCGCATAGCGCTGAACGAATACAAAAAACTGTTTAAGAAATACAACGCCGCGCGCGCCGACAAGTATATGTGTATGATGGATATAGCCACCATAGCCGTAAAAGAGCTGAAAGCGCGCGGGAAACTGGACAATTTGGACGTGAGCGACGAGATAAACGCCTGTTCCGTGGAAGTGGACGTTGACAACGACGGACAGGTTGAAAAGTGGTTGATCATGTTCAAAAACGAAACGCATAATCATCCCACCGAGATAGAGCCGTTCGGCGGCGCAGCCACCTGTTTGGGCGGAGCTATCCGCGATCCCCTTTCAGGCAGGACGTATGTGTATCAGGCGATGCGCGTCACCGGCAGCGCCGACCCCAGGGAGAGTGTGGCAGCTACGCTTCCCGGAAAACTTCCCCAGCGCGTGATAACCAAGACGGCTGCAGCGGGTTATTCAAGCTACGGCAATCAGATAGGACTTGCAACGGGACTTGTGGCAGAGATGTATCACCCCAACTATAAAGCCAAGAGGCTGGAAACCGGTTACGTCATAGGCGGAAACAAGAAGGAAAATATCGTAAGGCGCAAGCCCGTTGAAGGGGATATCATAGTCTTGCTCGGCGGAGATACGGGCAGAGATGGTTGCGGCGGTGCAACGGGATCGTCCAAGGCTCATACCAAGATGTCCGTGGAAACGTGCGGAGCGGAGGTACAAAAGGGCAATCCTCCCACAGAGCGCAAGATTCAAAGGCTTTTCCGCAATCCCGAAGTGAGCAGACTCATAGTCAAGTGCAACGACTTCGGCGCGGGAGGCGTGTCCGTGGCGATAGGAGAGCTGGCGGATAGCTTAGATATATTCTTGGATAAAGTCCCTAAAAAATATGACGGTTTGAGCGGTACGGAACTTGCTATCTCCGAATCTCAGGAGCGCATGGCGGTGGTGCTGGGCAAAGACGACGTGGAAAAGTTCATTGATTTCGCAAAGAAGGAGAACCTCTCTGCCACAGCGGTTGCGGAAGTCAAAGATAACGGCTATATGCGTATGTATTACGCCGGACGCTGCATTGTGGAATTGAAACGCGAGTTTTTGAATACCAACGGCGTAAAACAGCGTCAAAAGGCGGTTATCAACGACAAGATAAGCGAATATCTCACTTCGCCTTCATCCTCCGCTAAGACTTTCTTGCAGGCGGGAGATGTAAAGGGCGCGGTACTTGCGGAGATAGGTAGATTGAATGTTTGCTCCACCAAGGGTTTGGGAGAGATGTTCGATTCCACGATAGGCGCAGCCAGCGTGTTGATGCCGTTCGGCGGTAAGTACCAACTCACCCCGGCTATCGCCATGGCTGCAAAGCCGCCCGTATCGGGCAAGACAGACTCCGCCACAGTATCCACTTACGGCTGTTCTCCTATGCTGCTGAGCAGTTCTCCGTTTACGGGAGCGGTGTATTCCATAGTCACCGCCGTATCCAAGCAAATAGCCGCAGGTGTGAGTATGGACACAATCAGACTCACTCTGCAAGAGTTCTTCAAAAAATTAGGCAGCGATCCCGAAAGATGGGGCGAACCTGTCGGAGCGCTGCTGGGCGCCCTTCACGCTCAGCTTAACTTGGAACTGGGCGCAATAGGCGGAAAGGACAGCATGAGCGGTTCATTTGAAAATTTGGATGTACCTCCCACTTTGATAGCTTTTGCCATGGGCGTGGGCAAGGCGAGCAAACTGCTTTCAAACACCTTTGAAGAGGGGGGTTATACCCGTATATACAGACTTCCCGTGCCGCGTGACGCTTCGGGAATCCCCGATTTTATCAAGCTGACCAAGATGTATAAGGCGATAACAAAAGCCATAGAATCGGGTGATATACAAGCCGCCACGGTAGTGGAAGAGGGCGGCGTGGTGTGCGCCGTGCTCAAAGCGTGCATGGGAAATATGTTGGGAACGACTTGGGCAAATCTCACGCAAGAGATGTTCGTACCTGCGTTCGGCGATATAGTCGTACTTGCAAAGAACAGGACTAAGCTACGTTCGTATAATCCCGAATGCGTGGCAAAACTGAACGGCACACACACCATGAAGGTGACAGAGGGCGGAGTATCCGTGAAGATGAGCGAGATAGCCAAGTCCTTTACCTCCACTTTGGAGAGCGTATTTCCCTCCGTAGCGCCTGCGGAAGGAGAGGTGAAAAATCTCATATGTTGTGCCGCCAAGAAGGCGGGTAGCGTGAAGACGGCTCGTCCGCGCGTGCTCATACCTGTATTCCCCGGCACCAACTGCGAATATGACACCGCTCGGGCATTTGAAAGGGCGGGAGCTGTCGCAAACACCTTTGTAATTCGCAACCAAAGCTCATTGGATATAGAAGAGAGTGCGAAAGAGCTCATCAAGGCGATAGGCGAGAGTCAGATAATAGCCTTCCCCGGAGGGTTCAGCGGCGGCGACGAGCCGGACGGTAGCGGTAAATTCATAGCCACGACTTTCCGCAATCCCGCAATAGCCGAGGCTGTCATGAAATTGCTGTACGAACGCGACGGACTTGCTCTCGGCATATGCAACGGTTTCCAGGCGCTTATCAAACTGGGATTGGTGCCTTTCGGCGATATACGCGAGCAGACGGCGGACGCCCCCACGCTAACGTTTAACAATATATCTCGTCACGTTTCCACGATTACTCGCATTCGTGTTGCTACGAATAAGTCCCCTTGGCTGTACGGAGTGCACGTTGACGATATCTTCAACGTACCCGTAAGTCACGGAGAGGGAAAATTCGTAGCTTCGCCCGAACAGCTGGCAAAACTCATCGAAAACGGTCAAGTTGCCACGCAATATGTTGATCTGCAGAATAATGCCACAATGGTAAGTCCCTTCAATCCCAACGGTTCAATGATGGGTATAGAGGGTATAATCAGCCCCGACGGCAGAGTGTTGGGCAAGATGGGACACAGTGAACGCCGCGACGACAATCTTTATAAGAACGTCCCGGGCAACTATGACATGAAGATATTCGAAAGCGGAGTAAATTACTTCTCATAATGAAAGTAACGGACATTACCGAGCAAAAGAAGATAACGGGCAGAGTAAATCTGTTTATCGACGGAGCATACTATTGTTCAATCGCGGCGCGCCTCGTAGAGGAGCGCCGTGTGTATATCGGTATGGAAGTGTCTGCCGAAGAACTGGACAGGATTATCTTTGAAAGCGACAGACAAAAGGCGTTTGACTATGCCTGTGCATATGTGGGAAAACACCCCTCTACCGTGAAGGCGGTAAAGGAAAAACTGTTTAACAGAGGATACGGCAAGGCGGTCGTAGAACACGTCATAGCTAAAATGTCCGATTATGGCTTTTTGGACGATAGATCTTTTGCTTTGGACTACTTCGACGCCAAAAAGGGAAGCGTCGGTACCAAGAAGATCGCCATGAATTTGAGATTGAAAGGGGTATCGGAGGAAGATATTGCGGCAATATACGAGCAAGAGGACAAAGAGGAGATGTTAAAAAGCGCCCTAAGAGTGACAAAAAGACATATGGGCGAAAAAATTCCCGATGAAAAATATCTCGCGCGACTGCACAGATTTTTGGCGTCGCGCGGATATGACTATGACATAATTGCCAAATGCATTTCGTATGCAAAAGGGGGCGAAGATGAGAGTTTTGACTAATGAACAGATGCGGCAGGCGGACGCTCGCACGATAGAGGGAGGAGTATCCGGCTATGAACTCATGCGCAGAGCGGGCGAGGCGATAGCCTCCGGAGCAGACTTTTCCGATAAAAAGACTTACATCATATGCGGCAAAGGCAATAACGGCGGCGACGGGTTTTCCCTTGCCGTGATTTTAGCGGAGAAAGGGTGCGATATATGCGTATATCAAACGGACGAGCCAAAGGGCGATGGAGCGAAGTTCAAGAGCGAATATATGAGCGCAGGCGGCAAAGTAAAGGATATAAGCGAGTGTGACTTTGATTGCGATATAATCGTGGAATGCCTCTTCGGCACGGGGTTTCGCGGGGAGCCGCAGGGAAAATATGCCGATACGATAGACAAAATAAACCAAAGCGGAGCATTTGTGATAAGCGCCGATATTCCCGGAGGACTGAATGGTGACAACGGAAGAGGCGAAAAATGCGTAAAAGCCGATATTACCGTGGCAATTCAAGCGGCGAAAATAGGGCATTTTTTGGGCAAGGGTAAGGACGCGTGCGGCAAACTTATTATAAAGGATATAGGCATAGATTGTTCAAATACGGGCGCGGAGATAGTAGACGCGGCATTTTGCGCCCCGATGTTTCCCCCTCGCAAAAACGATTCCAATAAGGGCAGCTACGGCAGGTGTGCGATCATAGGCGGCAGTAAGAACTATCCGGGAGCTATCAAACTTGCGGATATGGGTCTTTCCGCCCTACAAGCAGGATGTGGTTTATCTGCGATAGCCGTCCCCGAGTTTCTCATGCCGGCTATGTCCGCAGCGGTGGTGGAAAACACCCTTTTTCCGTTAAAAGACGACGGAAAGGGGATATGTTATGATAAAGAGCAGACGGAAAAGCTAGCCTGTATGATGAAGTGCATTGCCGTGGGTCCAGGTATAGGGGATAATCGCGAGCAAATATGCGCGCTTTTGACAGACCTTGTAATGCGCGATGTAAAGCTGATAATAGATGCGGACGGATTAAACGCCTTGGCGAGCGATATATCCATATTAAATAGGCATAAGGCAGATATTCTAATCACGCCTCACCCCATGGAGATGGCACGCCTTTGCGGGACGGAGATTTCTAAGGTGCTGGACAATCCCTTGGATACCGCCCTAAACTTTGCTCGCAGATATAGTGTAACGGTGCTTTTGAAGGGTGCCGCCACAATAATTACGGACGGAGAAAGGACCGCACTCATGAAGGACGGAGGTCCATATCTTGCCAAGGGCGGAAGCGGGGATGTGCTCACGGGAGTTGCCGCCGGAATAGCCGCGAGAGGGTATGACCTGTATAAAAGCGCCTGTGCGGCGTCATGGCTGTGCGCCGAAGCGGGAAGAAAGGTGAGCGAGGATATAGGCGAATACGGAACTCTGCCTTCTGCCGTGGCAAGGGAGATAAAACGCATACAATTTAGACCATAGAGGTATAATGCGCCCGGAGGTGTCAAAAATAACATTGTCCCGAATTAAGACATATAATATACGGGACGAAGTATCGGAGACACTATGGTAAGACGCGGTGAATTATATTATGCGGATTTGAGTCCGGTTATCGGCAGCGAACAGGGCGGTATACGTCCGGTGCTGGTGGTTCAAAACGATGTGGGGAATAAATACAGCCCCACCGTGATCGCGGCGGCGGTTACAAGCAAAATAGATAAGGCAAAACTTCCCACGCATATAGAACTTTCCGCGCGCGAATACGGACTCACCAAAGATTCCGTAGTGCTGCTGGAACAGATACGCCCACTGGATAAAACGCGCTTGAAAGAGAGGATAGGTCAGGTATCCGCAGATAAGATGCGCAAGATAAACGAAGCGCTATTGGTCAGTTTGGGATTTTACGGATAATATAGATAACTGTTCAGAAATTTACATATTCGATAGGAAATTTTCTAATTGACTGACGTTGTGGTGTTAAATTTCGCTTTATTAAAGCGTTTCTTAACGATGAAAGTCAATCTTTTACTTTTATACCCTTTACTATTTTTCTACAATAATATATAATTATTATAAGTGCTAATGCGCACGCATATGTGCTTAAAATCTTAAGCGAGGGAATTATGAACAAGTTACAACAGTTGTTACATAAGGTTTTCATGACCGACCCGAACGACAAAGAGGGGATGCAGCCTTCCGAGGCAATAAGCTATTCGCTCTGCGGTTTTGGTCAAAACCTTGTATCGGCAATCGTAAGCTCCTATTTGACCTACTATGTGACCGAGTGTTTGATGATTGCATCCACCACCGTCGGTTTTATAATGCTCGGCACCCGTCTGTACGACGCGCTCAACGACCCTATTATGGGTACCATAGTTGACCACACGCACAGCAAATGGGGTAAGAGTAGACCGTATGTGCTATTTGCGGCAATACCGATTGCAATTCTTACGATTATGTGCTTCCTGCCTTATGAATTGTGGGGTATGCCTTGGGGCGATGGCGTCGACGGAGTTGTAGATAG
>CALWRK010000018.1 GCA_944383935.1 uncultured Clostridia bacterium | reverse complement strand
TGTGGAACAATGTCACGGGGGTGCACGCCCTCCGCCTCTGGTAGCAAAAAAAAGATACCCTTTCGGATACCTTTTTTGCTGGCGGAGGCGGAGGGATTCGAACCCCCGTGGGCTTACACCCAAACGGTTTTCAAGACCGCCTCGTTATGACCGCTTCGATACACCTCCGCGACGAAAAGATTATATCACAACTGAAAAATATATGCAAGTTATATTGGATATCGGAAGAAAAAAGTCCCCGACAGCTTACACCCAAACGGTTAGACGCGGCACGCCGCTATTCCGTCTTCGCGGCAAAGCGCGCTCATCCTTACAAGACCGCCTCGTTATGACCGCTTCGATACACCTCCGCGACAAATCCCGTGAATTTGTCAAAGCGGCAAAAGAGCATAAGAAAAAGGCGGCAAATGCCGTCTTTTCCATTGGGGGAGGAAGGTTTAAGAGGTTATTGCTGTTGCATATCTTCGTTCAAAATCTTATCCGAGAGGGTGAGGATTTGAAAGGAATACTTTGCCTTGGACCTTTTGAGAATGGCTTTGTAGACGGGGTAATTTATGCCCGCCATTATCATGCCTATAACGCCCACGACTATTCCCACGGCAAGCATTGCCGTTGTAGCGGGACCGATCGTATGCATGGCAAGGCACATTCCCACGCCCAAAATGAGAGCCGCCATCACGCCGAAGATGTAGGCGAAGACCTCTGCGGGGCGTTTTGCTTTTGCGTCCAGTTTGCGCAATTTTTCATAGTCTGTTTCCGAGTGCTCGGAATAGCTTTCCTTGATTTGCTTTACATCGTCGAATTTTTCCATAATATACTCCTTTGGGGGTGTCCCCTTTGTTTTTTACAAGTATATTATGAAGGGGAAATGTTTCCGCACTATTGCGCTTTCTTTGTAAAACGGTAAGACTTTTGTTAATTTTTTGTTTCGCTGCTATGATTATCGGCTGCGGAGCGTTCCGAGTCCTCTTCTTTGCCCAATATACTGTCGCAAAGCGCCAATATCTCGCCCGAATATTTCGCCTTTAATTTTTTGAATAGGAGGCGGTATATTGGATAGGCAATCGCCATTATCGCGGTGCCGATAACGCCTATCGTTATACCCAAAATTAAGCTGTTCCACTCCATAGCCGCGGTCATGCCCAAGCCTAATATCAAAAGCCCGACTACACCTATTATAACGGATAGGGCGGTGGGGAGGGAGTGCACCTTTTTATTCAAATGCAGCAGGCGCTGTTTTTCAGAGTTTGTTTCATCTTGCGGCGCGTAGATGCGGCGAATGCTTTCCACTTGCTTGCGTTCGCCGGCGGTGGGGGCGGAGTAGTTGAACTTAAATTCATCGTCCTTCTTCATAGCTGTTCTCCTTCAAGCGTCTTGCCGCTTGCGTGATCATTATGACCGCAATCGCCATGGTGAGTACGGTTATTACTATCCCCATGACGTGTGTGAGGGTGGTCAGGTCGTCCGAGTTTCCGAACACGGATATCATAGTCACTTGCAGTGACATCACGGAAACGAGCGCGTCCGTGAGGTTTATGTTCCTTAGGCATTGCAGGGCGGGGTCGCGCAGCTTGCCCGTCTTTTTCACGTTTACAATCGCCACTATGACCTTATAAAAAGTGTAGGCGGCGATAGCAATCGCCATTATCTCTCCGGCAGAGGTTATCTTTTCCGTAACCATCTCCGCCACGGCGTAGATGAGCGCGGCTTCGAAGATAACCAGCGATATGCCGCAGGCGAGATACATCTTCAACTTGGCTTTGGCTTGCCGCTCGCCCTCAAATCGCCTACCTATCTGCCTGTTTGCCGTGAGCATACCCGTACGCAGCAAGCCGAGAGCGAAATAGTAAATAGCCATGGCGCAGTACCACATGGAGGAGTACGCGACCGCGGCGGCGACGTTTGCGCCTACGTTTACAAGATTGATTATAGCGGCAGCAATGGCAAAAATGCGCGTCCTGAACGCATAATCTTCCCAAAACCTGCCGTGCGGTTTACGCATTGGTCTCCGCCTTTCTCAGTTTGACGGTGAAGGTGCTGCCCTTGCCGGGGGAACTCTCCACGCCTATCTCTCCGCCCAGTATGTCCACCACTTTTTTGACGAGCGCAAGGCCCAGACCGTTGCCTTCGGAAGAGTGAGAAGTATCCCCTTGGTAGAATTTGTCGAAGATGTGTTCGCCCGTTTCCGCGCTCATGCCGCAGCCGGTATCCTTTACCGAGAGGGTGATAAAGCGGTCCTCTTCTTTCAAGGAGATGAATATCTCTCCGCCCGCAGGCGTGAATTTTATCGCGTTGGACAGCAGATTATTCCACACTATCTCCAAAAGTCCCGCGTCCGCGTATGCGGTGATGTCGTCTATGTCGCAATCAAAGTCCAGGTCTTTTTTTTCGAAGGTATCTTCCAGCTGAACTATGCGTTCTCTCAAAAGTTCGCTCACGTCCAATTTTTCGGGGCGGGGTAGTATCTTTTGATTTTCCAGTTTATTCAGGCTGAGTATGTTGGTTACGAGAGCGGAAAGCCTGTCCGCAGCTTGTGTGAGCACCTGCGCGTACTGCTTCTTCACGTCGTCGGAAATGTCCTCCTTTTGTATGGCGCAAGCATAGTTGCGGATTACGGAGAGGGGAGTTTTTATCTCGTGCGACACGTTGGCTATAAAGTCGTTGCGGAATATCTCCGTTTCGGAAAGTTCCTCCGCCAAGGTATTTATATGATCTTTTATAAGGTCGAAGGAGTTGTAATTTTCATATGAGTGGGAGGGAGAGAGTTTTGCGGAAAAATCTCCGCTCGCCATACGTTTAACGCCGTCTAAAATCTCTTGTACCGGCTTGTCCACGGTATACTTGCGGCGGAGGAAGTCCACCAGCGTGCATATGAATGCCAGCACCACTATCACCGCCAGCATCACGCCCGCGATGACCGCTTCGTTGCCGCCGCTGGCTTGCGCCACGGGTGAGTATATGAGCACGCCCGCCATGATTATCGCCGCCGTGAGCAGAAAAAAGCCGATATAGCCCGTCATGGTTATCATCGTCTGCCTTTTCTTGTTCATTTCAGCACCGCCTTATATCCCAGTCCGCGCATGGTGACTATCTCGAAGCCGTCGCATCCGCCCGTCTTTTCGCGCAGTTTCGCCATGGTAACGTCCACGGTGCGTGAGGTAGCGGAGCTGTCGAAGTCCCAAAATTCGTTCATCAGCTGGGAGCGGGTAAAGGTCTTTTTGGGATTGGACAGCAGTTTGAAGAGTATGTCGAACTCCCTTGCCGTAAGGGGCAGTTCGGAGCCGTCCATATAGGCGGCGTGTTCGTCCCTGTCCATGGTAAGGTTGCCGGCGGAGAGCTGTTTTTCGCCGCTTATTCCCGTCCTGCGCAATATGGCTTGCACTCGTAAGAGCAATTCGTCTATGTCAAATGGTTTGGTGATATAATCGTCTATGCCCGACTTGTATCCCAGCTGTTTGGACAGCTTGTCGTCGCGCGCGGTCATGAATATTATGGGTATGTCTTTATCCGTTGCGCGCACCGTTTGAGCCAGGGAAAAGCCGTCCACGTCGGGCATCATGATATCGGTGATTATCATATTGAATTTTTCTTCGGACAGCTTATCCAGTGCCTCCTTGCCGTCGCGGCAAGGGGAGGCGGCGTAACCGCTCGCGTTTAGGTATGTGCATACCAGGGAGCAAAGGGCAGTATCGTCTTCGGCTACAAGTATCTTTATCATCATATCACCTTCCTCTATATATTATAACTGAGATATATTGCGTTTTGGCAAGCGCAGTGTTAAAGTTTTGTAAAAAGAAGGGCTCCGCCTCAAAAGGGGAGCCCTCGCGTTTAAGTTTTTCGGCTTATTCCATCAGCGCATTCAAATTGTCCCACACGGAAGAGAAGAATTCCGTAATATCGCCTATGGAGTAATCGGTTACGGATTTGAACTCGTCCATGTCGCTCGGATAGCCCTCCACCGCGGAAGCGGAGTTGAAAGAAAAGCTCATGCTCGCGCCGGAGCCTGCATATACGGAATCGGCGCTTGCGTCCACTTGATAGTTCATATCCAGCTTTGCGCCGCAAAAAGCGTTCGCGTCCTTATCCGTGACTATTATCAGGGATACGTTCGCGTCCAAGAGGGCGTCTATAAAGGACTCTCCCTCCGAATGTATTGAACCCATGATCTCCACGGGCAGTTCGAATTTTACGCGGTTGTAGTCGCCCGAATCGTCTATGTAAGCCTTCATGCCCAACTCGTTCAGCTCATCGTAGGGAATGGCGCTCAAAATAAGGGCGGTGTAGTCCAATCCCAGCCCGGCAAGGGCAGAAGAAAGCTCAGTTATGGCGTCGCCAAAGATGGAGTTCACTCCGCTCACAATGGAGCTGCCGCTCGCGTCCGCCTTTACTTGAAGGGCGGAATCGAGCACGCTCATGTCCGCATAGTACACGTTATTTTGCATATACGCACCCAGCTTGACATTCACATCTTTCTCGTCCACTCTGCCGCTTGCGCTGCCGTTCACGGCAAAGCCGCTCATATCGAACAGTATACTGCCGTTAAAGCTGAGGGCAACGGCGGCGGAGTGGGACGTATCCTCATTCCCCGCGCCGGCAAAGCGATCCGCCGATACGGCAAAGGACATACCGTCCCAGCCATTGACGGGACTTTCCGCGTCCTCGCCTGCGAGTGCCGCTGCGGATACGCCGCCGTATATCGCCTCGCTCGCCGTATCCCACGCCTTGCGCGCCTGTTCGCTCGTGGCTTGCTTGTCAAAGTCACCGTCGAACATACTCTGCGAGCAAGCTATGAGGGAAACGCTCAGCGCCGCAATCAGAGCCAAGCAGAGCACCAGAGTTAATTTTTTCTTCATAAAAGAACCTCCGTTCACGTTTGATGGGTGTATTATAGCACAGTTGTCGATAAATAGCAATAGCGACGAACAACTTTATGTTGAAAAAATTCATATCATGCTTTATAATGGATTATATGAACTTGAAAGGCGCGATATTCGATTTAGACGGCACTCTATTGGACTCCATGCATCTGTGGGAGCAGGTGGATGAGGAATATTTTGCTGCCCTGGGTAGGGCGGTGCCTGAGGGATATGCCCGAACCATACGCGACATGACCATGCTTCAAGCCGCCGAATATACCAAGGGAATAACGGGGGTGAGCGAGAGCGCGGAAGAGATATGTTCGCAATGGCGGCGCATGGTGGCGCTCAGGTATGAAATGGACGTGCCGCTCAAAGTAGGCGCGCTTGAATTTTTACGGTTTTTGCGGGGCAGGGGTGTAAAACTTGGCGTTGCCACCACCTTGACGGAGGATATGTATATGCCCGCCCTCTCCCGTTTGAAGATAGCCGATTTCTTTTCCGTAAGGGTGAGCGTGCGCGATGTGGGGAAGGGCAAAGGATTCCCCGACGTATACCTGCGCGCGGCGTCGGCAATGGGCTTATCCGCGAGCGAGTGCGTCGTGTTCGAAGACATTTTAATGGGTTTGGTATCCGCAAGGGGAGCGGGATTTTTCACCGTTGCCGTGGCGGACGATTCCTCTTCCGCCGACAAGGCGGCGATAGAGCGCGCTTGCTCGTTCTATATTCAAGACTTTACGCAACCGGAATTAAAAGAGTTGTTTAGATAAAAGTTCTGCCGCATGGTTTTTATCCGTTCAAAGCCTGCAATATTATCGGTTTCAGTCTTGCCGTGACCAAGTCATAGGTAGCTGGTCTTATATGCAATCCGTCCGGCAGAACGTATTCTTTCTTTATCTTACCCGTATCGTCCGCGAGCATCGAATACATATCCACGAAAGTGACCCCCATCGCTTCGCACAGTGCCTCTATCTGCCCGTTGGCGTCTTGCAACTTTTCCACCGTGGCTTCCCCGGGCGAATTTTTGAACACGCCGCCCACATCGGTGTTGAGGGGGTATAGCGACTGCACGATAACGGGGGTTTCGGGCAGGGCGGTTTTGAGCCTGCCTATTATTTCGGAGATGTTCTCTATCACCTCGCTCACCGCCGTGCCGTGGCGAATGTCGTTGCATCCGCCCAAGAAGACCACCGCGTCGGGGCGCAGCGCTATCACGTTGCTGTCCAGGCGTTCGAGCATATGGTCGGTGGTATCGCCCGATATGCCTCTGTTGTATACGTCGAACTCCGAATAATGGGCGGGCAGATCATACATTTCCGTGAGCGAATCGCCCAAGAATACCACGCCGCCGCCTTTTGCGTCCTTGCTTGCGTTCGCGTACCATTCCGCCTTGTAATCTTTTATCGGCTGAGTGGTGATAAAAGCCCAGCCGTAAACTCCGTAAACGACTCCAAACGCCGTGACGGCGAGTATGAGGATAACAGCCACGCTTATAAGTGCTTTTAAGCCTTTGTCATTTAATTTTTTGTTTTTTTTCATAATTTTGTCCTCACGCGTAAAAATGCACCTTAAAATTGTTGTAATTTCGCGCGTGCCTTTGGTATAATTATAATATACTAATGCAATAAAAGCAAGAGGTGGAGATAATGTCGGAACTGATAAACTATTCCCGCGTTATGTATTCGGATGACGACGATGCCGCCGCTGCCGCAAGCGGCGATTCTGACGATCCTGTAACGGGAGGGGACTCGGACGATCCCGAGTACTCCTACGACGGCGACAGCGACAAACCGGGCGAAGAGGAAAGACCCAAGAAAAAGCACAGGTGCTGCCTGTCCATGGTCATCACCGCGCTGGTGTTGGTGCTGGTGTTGTGCGGAGGATTGCTGGGCGGAGCATACTTTGCCTGGGACAGATTTTTGGGCGAGCCCACGCAGATGGACTTGTTCGAGGGCATACGCGTGCTTTCAAACTTGTATAAGGCGGACGATTCCGTGGTCACCGACCCCTATGACGAAGAGGATTTGAATGGTTTTTACGACAATGTGCTGGGCGCGCTGTGCATGACGGTGGACGATGGATACAATCTCGACCTCCCCGCGATAGTTATAGAGATGGTGAACAGCGGAGGCTTGGGAGAGGGAGGCACGGAGTTCGCGCTGACCAATCTCAACGGCGGCGTATCTCCCTATGCCGCGGCGCAGCAGGCAGCCACTGCGGGAGAAGAGCAGACCACGGGCAGCGAGGCTTTGGACGATCTGCTGAATGAACTCAAATTCGACTGGTCATCGCTGGAAGAGGTAACTCCCAAGACGGGTGAAGTGGAACTGTCCGGACCTCAGCTTGCCGCATTCATAAACGACGTATTGCAAGAAGCGTTTATGAGTATGGACAGACTTGTGGAGATGCAGCAGGAGTGGAATATAAACTTTGCCGACGCAGTCGTATTGGAACAGGTGAGCATTTTCGCTCCCGATACGATAAATCAAGCGGAAACGTGCGTATCCGCAACTATAAGGATCAATCTTAAAGACGCCGTATCTGCGGCGGCGGAACAATTCGAAGGCATAGCCAAGTTTGCCATTCAGGCAGCGGGAGCCATCCTTCCTGCGCATATCTACTTTTCCGCGTCTGTATATCCCTGTGCGGAAGACGGCAGGGCGGGCGTGGTGATCAACTCCACTTCCGCAGAGGATATGGACAAGATGCTCCGCATAGTAAACGCGGTGTTGTCCATGGTGGGCGCAGACTTTAATACGGACGACTTCCTCGCGGAGATAAACGCCACCGTTTACAGCGCCATTCAGTCTGTAAACGACCTTATCCCCATCAACTTCGTATCCGACGTGGTGAATACTCAGCCCATAGGTGCGGTCATCTCCGCCGTGGGTGCAGACCTCACGCCCATGGAGTTTTTCGAGATAGTGCGCTATATCGCAGCTCCCGATCACTATATGCCCGATTCCGACGGTGACGGTCAGCTTGATGGTTTTGAATATGTAGAGTATACCTCCGACAAACTCATCGGTACTTTGGAGTACAACTTCGGTCTTATAACCAAAGACACAGACAATCCCGCCGTGGAGGGCATATACATAGACGGCGCCAATCTCTACGGGTCCGTCATGGATATATTCGCCGGCGGAGAGGGCGGCGACGCCATCTTGAACAATATAGATATCGGCTCTATCATGGAGCGCGACATAGACGCGGATACCGCCACCGTGACCATAGATTACGACTCTATAGCGGCGATAATACGCAGCTACCTTTCTTCCGGAGAAGTTTCGGGAGTCATCTCCGACTACGGGTTCAGTCTGCTCTCTCTGGGCTATGACGAAGAATTGAGCGCCCTGACTCCCGCAGACGACGCGTGGATAACCGCCAAGTTCAAATTTGACATCAGGGCGAGCCTTGCGGAAATGAGTCCGGAACTGTTTGACGAGGACGGACTGTTCTATAATATAGTCAATCAAATCATCCCCTCCGGAGTATACCTCACCGCAAGTTTGCAGATATCGGAAATTCAAAACGGCGGCATGGGTGTGGAGATAGTGTTCAACGACGCGGAATACGATACGGAAGGTCTGCTCAACAGCTTGTGCAACTTGCTCATAAGTTTGGGCGTGGGCGGCGATATAACGCAAGATCTCAGCTATGACGGCATTTGCGGAATGATATCGGACACCCTCTCTTCCGTGTTCACCTCCGATGGCGGTGCGGCAACCGGTTTGGGCGATTACGTCAAGGACTTTGACGAGGACGGCTTGCAACTGGACAACGTATTCTCCCTGCTCTATACCGTAGCGTATAAGAACCAGGCGGAGGAAGGCGCAGAACTCGTAGCTAAAAATGAATTTGCAGAAGCCATCAGACATATATACACGATAGACGGAGAAGCGGGCGGCTTAATCACCGAAGACAGCGATATAATCGCCCCCTCCGCGTACTTAGGTAGAGGTTATCAAGCGAGCGGCGATACCTTCAATTTGAGTACCATGCTGAAAGACTCGGTATCAATATCGGGGAGCGGGCTGTCGATAGACGACATCGATCTTCACGACAAAGCGCTTGCCGACGTTATCCTTGAGCGTGAAAGCACAGTGGCAGGCGGAGGAGAGGAGGGCTCCAACGACCTCGCGGGCAGTTTGGGACTTTCCGATGGAGTGAAATATGGTAAAGATTACTGGATAGAACAGATAGTCATGCTCAGCGGCGATAATACCGCCGACTGGAACCAAAAAGAGCAGGAGAACAGGGTATTTAACGCCGTTAAAGATAAATATAACGAATGGAGAGAAAGCCAAGGTATGCAGCCAAAGAACGACCGCGGCGGTCTGTTCATAGTCACCGCGACTCTCTCGGTGTCCGCTTTGGGCAGCTTTTCGGAGGATAATCCCGTATTCAAACTTCTCCCCGAGCGCTTCACCGTTACCATGATAATGGACATCAATCTCTCTGATGATCAAAAAGCTGCCCTTAAAATGGCGGAGCCTGAAGATATTATCGGAATCGTCGATGAAAACGGCACTGTCATACAGCCTCCAAAGAAGGAGTTCGAAAGCCTGTTTTCGGTGGCGGTGTTCATCAACGATATGGATTGGACTGACTATAATAACATATCGAAGATATTAAGCCAAATTCCCGCCACACGGGAAATGGCGGAGAGTATATTCGGCACCGATTTCAATGCGCAGCTCAGGGAGTTCCTGCTCAGGTTCGCGCTCTATGAAAACGACGAAACCAATGAAAACGATATACCCGACATACCTCTCTACTATGTGTTTATATGCAGCGATATTGACCCCAATAACGACAGTAGTCAGCTCGGTCTTGGCTATATGAGCATACACGTTAAGGAGTTCATGGATCTTGCACAAATCACTCCTCACAGGCTCTTCCCCAACTATCCCGATTTGAATGAATCTACCACATGGGATGATTTATTGGAATTAGTCGGAGGAGGGGAAACACAGCCTGGCGGGAGCGCCGATAGCGGACAGCCCGAAGAGGGCGCGGATATCCCGGGCGATATAGGCGGACTTATCCCCGATGAGGGAGTGGACCTGCCCGGCGATATAGGCGGACTTATCCCCGATGAGGGAGTGGACCTCCCCGGTGATATAGGCGAACTTATCCCCGATGAGGGAGTGGACCTCCCCGGCGATATAGGCGGCCTTCTGTCCGAAGCAGAGGAGGTTCTTGTCTGAGGCGGCGAACAAGTCTGAAATTGATGTGCGGGGGCGGACATACCGCCCCGCCAGTCAAAAACACATCAATGCCATAATATGGCTAAAACCCGCCGTTTTATGGAGAAAAAAGTAAAAAACCTGCGAAAAAAGAAAAAAATTGACGGAAAAAATTGAAAAAAGGGGTTCAAAATGGCAAAAAATTATGATATACTATCCATAGGTCATATATCCTTGGATTATAACATTGACTACTTGGACAATGAGATAATCGAAGTCGGAGGTGCGGTCATCTACTCGTCGGCTGCGGCGTATGCGCTGGGTCATAGGGCGGGCGTCGTGACCAAACTGGCGGCGGAGGACGAGGACAGGCTAGACGTGTTCACCATTCCCAAGGAGGACGTGTATTGCCTGCGATCTAAGCGGTCCACTTCCATCAGGAACAAGTATCACACCCCGGACAAAGAAAGGCGCACTTGTACCTGCATCTCGCAGGGGGATGCCTTCACTGCGGAGGACATTCCGACAGACCTGGACTGCGGCGTATATCACTTTGCCGGTTTGATATACGGCGACTTCGACGGAGAAACTATCTGCAATATCTCCAAGCGCGGCAAGACGGCGGTGGACGTACAGGCGCTGTTGCGCCATGTGGACGGCAAGACGGGTCTTATGTATTTTGAGGATTGGGCGGACAAGCTCAAATATCTCCCTTACATAGACTATCTCAAAACAGACGCGGCGGAAGCGGAGATAATGACGGGTACATCGGATAGGTCGAAAGCTGCGCGAATGCTCCATAATTGGGGAGCCAAAGAGGTGGTCATAACGCACAATACGGAAGTGCTGGCGTATGACGGAAGCAAGATATATACCTGCCCCATAAAAGCGCGCAATCTTTCGGGCAGAAGCGGCAGGGGAGATACCACGTTTGCCGCATACATCTCCGAGAGGGTTACGGGCGCGGGCGTAGAACAGGCATTGCTTTGGGCTACCGCCACGGTATCTGCCAAGATGGAAAAGCCGGGACCTTACAGAGGTACGCGCGCGGATATACAAGACTATATAAGGCGTTTTTACGGGGTATGAAACACACATATAAAACTCGCGGCACCTGTGCCGTGCAGATAGATTTGGAACTTGAAGGCAACAAAGTGTACAACGTAAAATTCAAGGGAGGCTGTCCGGGCAACTTGCAAGCCATTCCCATACTTGTACAAGGCAAGACCGTAGAGGAGATTGAGGAGCTTCTTTCCGGCATAAGATGCGGCTTCAAAAACACATCTTGCGCAGATCAGCTCGCCAAAGCGGTTCGGACAGCATATGAGGAGGAAAAGGATGAGCACAGCAATCGTACCGTTCATTGAGAGAGTGCAGAGCAACGCCATGCACAACGACTATTATGAGCGCATTAAGGCGTGTCTGCTTGGTTACAAGGGGGTTAAAAATCGCTCCAGTATCAGGTGTGACAGCTACCGCTATAAGGGCAAGCTCATTGCCAAGATAGCCGTTGGCGGACATACCCTTAAACTCTATTTGGACGCGGAAGTCCCCGCGGAGATGAAGGTGAGCAAGGTCAGCAAGGAGGGCGTGAGCGCATATAAGGAAGTGCCTCTCATGCTGCCGCTCAAATCCGACGTAGCTGTCAGAAAAGCGCAGGCTGTCATCGCAAGCATGATGGAAGCCAAGGGGATAGAAAAGGCGTAAATTTGTATCGTGGACCCGAACCGTGAATACTTTCCGGCATTCAAATGGGAATCGCCGTTTATGCTTGCGCACGCTGCAATATGAGAAACTTGTTCAAAAATACCGCCTATATGGCGGTATTTTTATATGTGAAGTTTTGCAGATAAGATTAAAATATCATCGCCAGCACATAAAGCACTTGTGCGCCGAAGTATAGTATCATTACGGGGAAGTTGAAAAAGCGCCTGTCGGGTATCTTCTTTGCAAAGTAAAAGCACGCCAAAGACATATCGGAGAGTACGAACGCCGCCGCGCCCGCCAGAGCTATTATTCCGCTTGTGGAGGGGAAAAGGTAATATCTGCTCGCCGCCGTAGCCAAGGTGGTGCCCAAAAGCAGACCGTATATCACCACAAAAGGCAGGCGTTTTTTCTCTATGTCCACCTGTTTTGTGAGCAGGGATATGAACGTGCACATGAGAGGCAGAACTATGAGGGGTATAAATTCCGGCTTGAAGGAGAATTGAGCGTCCGCCAGAAAACCCAGGAAAAAGAGTATCTGCGCGCAGGAAAAGGAGATAACGCCCATTCTGAAATTTCTCAAATCCCGCCTTTCATCTATCGCCAGTTCTTTTATGCCCAAAAACCAGTCGCCTGCCAGGGCGGGGAACAGACCGGTAAATATCAGCGCGCACATTATATCCCCGTGCACGCGTACGGAAAGAGCCAGCACTCCCGCCACGCAAAACAGCACCGCTGCAAACATCTTTGCAATCAGCGCGCCCGCGTTTTTGCGTAGCTGGTAGAGCACTGCCGTAGCCGTACCCGAAACCATGGTCAAGCCCGATAAAATATAAATTGCAATATCCATATTGATATTATCTCACATTGTAAAATCGGTGTCAATACCAAAAACTTAAATTTTTCTGTTGCAAAACCCCTCTTTCGGGCATTATGGAAAAATTATAAAGGCAATTTTACATTTACTATGGACATGGGGGCGTGCGTGTGTTATAATAAGATATATGGAAACTATATACAGGACGCAAGTATTCGGCAAAGCTACGGGCAGGGCGAACAACTATCGCATTCCGTCCGTAATCACCACAAAGCACGGCACGATAGTTGCCTGTGCGGACGAACGCTTTTTCTCCGCTGCTGACTTCCCCAACAGAATAGACAAAGTTGTGCGCCGCTCGGAGGACAACGGGCGCACTTGGCAGGAGCAGATTATCGCGGTTGAAGAAGCGGGCGAAAGCAAAAATCACGCTTCACTCGCAATCGACCCCGCGCTTTTGTACGATGAAGAGCAGGACAAGATCTTCATGCTCTATTCGCACACGCCCACCAATATCGGCATTATCACCGCAAAGCGCGGCACCGGGTTTACCTCGGAGGGCGATAAAGTGGTTTCCGTGAGCGGAAAGAAGGGATATATTGACCCCTCCGGCAAGGTGTTTGTCGGAAAAACCGCCACAGAGTACACGGTGGATGGGCATGGCGACGTGTTCAAAAACGGCGCGAAAGCGGGCAACATATATATTAAAGATTGCCCCGTGTGCGAATTTGAAACTTTCTTCCTCTACATATGCGAATCCACCGACGACGGCAAGACGTGGTCCAAACCCGTATGTCTGAATACGCAAGTCAAGGAAAAGTGGATGAGCTTTTTGGGCACTTGCCCCGGTATAGGCATAAAATTGCAGCACGGTAAGTATGCGGGCAGGTTGGTGTTTCCCGTATATTTCAATTCTCAGGGAATGTTCCTGTTCCCCATCCTCTCTCTTTCCGCCTGCGTTATCTATTCCGACGACGGCGGCAAGACGTGGAAGAGGGGAAAATCCCCCAACGACAGCCGCAAAAAGCACGGCATAAAACTTTCCAGCCGCTTTGTGGCGGATTGGAATAATATAACGGAAAGCCAGGTGATAGAGCTGCCCGACGGCACATTGCGTATGTTTATGCGCAACCACAGCTTGAAGAGGCTCATCTCCATGGCGGAGAGCACAGACGGCGGAGTAACGTGGCACAACTATCGCCATAACGAATATCTGCCTCAGCCCATCTGTCAGGTAAGCGTGCTCAATGCCGACTACAACGGCAAGCAAGTCACGCTCGTGTGCAATGCGGCGGATAAGCAAAAGCGCATAAACGGCTTGGTCAGGCTGTCTTACGATTACGGCGAAACCTTCGTATCCTCCATGCCCGTAAAGAAGGCGGGAGAGGATAACGGCTTTGTATACAGCTGCATGACTCAGGCGAAAAACGGAGATATCGTACTTCTGTACGAGGGCAGTACCATGCACGAAACGATAGAGAGCATAGTATTCCCCGTATCCGTATTGGAGAATTATAAAAATGGCAAAGCTGAATAGAGGTTTAATAGTATCCTGCCAGGCGGTGAAGGGCGAACCGCTTTACGGCTTGGGCATTATGCGCCACTTCGCGCGCTGTGCCGTATTGGGCGGCGCGGTAGGCATCAGGACGGGCTATGTCAACGAGATTAAGGACATAAAGCAGGAAGTGGATGTGCCCGTGATAGGCATAATCAAACAAGAATACGAGGGTAGCGACGTATATATCACTCCCACGCTCAAAGAAGTAAAGGAGCTGATAGATTCTCCCTGCGAGGTCATCGCGCTGGACTGTACGCGCCGCGCCCGACCCAAGGAAACGCTGGACGAGTTGGTGGCATATATCCGCAAGAACGCACCCGAAAAGGAGATAATGGCGGACTGCGACTGCATGGAGAGTGCGGAAGAAGCCGCCCGCTTGGGCTTTGACTATATCGGTACCACCATGCGCGGCTATACCGCCGCCACAAAGGGCATGACAATCCCCGACTACGACTTTATCTCCGCGCTCGTAAAGAAGTTCCCCGGCGTGCACGTCATCGCCGAGGGCGGTATTTGGGAGGCGGGACAGCTGGAAAAGGTGTGGTCGCTTGGCGTGTATTCCGTGGTCATAGGCAGCGCAATCACCCGTCCCATGGACATAACAAAACATTTTGCTAAGGTGATAAAATGAAGCTCATAGGAGTAGATATAGGCGGTACGGGTATAAAGTCAGCACTTATATCCTGTAAAAAACCCGATGACGGTTCGTCCTACAAGATAGTGCACCGCTCATCCGTTCCCACCGAAGCCAAGTTCGGCAGGGAACATATTGTGGAGAATATCTGCAAGGCGATAGATAATTACCGCTCGCGCACCGATTGTCCCGTGATAGGCATAGGCTCCGCCGGGGATATAGACGACAATACCGGCAAGGTCACTTATGCCACTTCCGCGCTACCCGGATTTACCGGACTCGACTTGCGCGGCGCCGTGAGAGAGAGATTCGGCGGCAAGGTCGTGGTGATAAACGATGCCTCCGCCGCATTGGTGGGGGAAGTATATGTGGGCGGTTGCAAGGGCAATCGTCCCATGATGCTCACCTTGGGTACCGGACTTGGATGCGCCATGATAGAAGACAAGGGCAAATTGGGCAGCGGCAGCGTGAACAACATACGTTTGGGGCATTATATACTGCACGAGGGCGGCAGAGATTGCCGTTGCGGCAACAAGGGATGCGCGGAGATGTATGTGTCCGCAACCGGTCTTAAACTCAACGGCGACAGGGAGAAAGTTGAGGATATCCTCTACGATCCCGCCTACGCCTATGCCGTAGACAGATTCTGCACGGACTTCAAGGATGTGCTGGAATATGCCTGCGCCACATACCGTCCCGATGAAATTCTCATCGGCGGAGGAGTGGTGGAGATGGCAGAGCAGTGGTGGGATAAGCTGAGAAATATGTGTTCTCCCGCCGTAGCGGACATACTGCAAAAAGCGGTTTTGGGAAACAGGGCTGCGCTGCTGGGAAGTGCGTACGCAGCACTTAACGGAGATTACGGCAGTCAGATGTCGTATTCCAACTGAAAAATAATTTTTCGGAACATAGTTCCACGGAGGTCAATATGAAAGAAAAGTTCAAGGGAGTATTTCCCGCACTGCTTACGCCTTTTGACAAAAACGGCGCAATCAACGTAGATTCGGTGAACAAACTCATCAACTTCAACATCAAAAAGGGCGTAAACGGCTTTTATGTCGGCGGTTCGTCCGGTGAAGGACTGCTACTTACGGTAGATGAACGCAAGCAACTCTTCAAAGCGGCTGCGGAGGCAAACGAAGGCAGAACCACCCTCATCGCCCACGTCGGCACCATCTGCACCGACCACGCCATTGAAATGGCTAAATACGCCAAAGAAGTGGGCTTTGACGCCATATCCGCAGTAGCTCCTTACTATTATGGTTTTGCCTATGACGCCATTAAAAACTACTATCTGGACATCGTGAACAGCGTGGATATGCCCATGATAATCTACAACTTCCCCAACGCCAACGGCTTCAATTTCACCAAAGCCATCGCGGAGGAGATGTTCGCCGCTTCGGACAGATTCATCGGAATAAAGCACACCACTTCCGACCTCTACCTGCTCCAGCAGTTCAAGACCATGAAGGCAGATCCCGTCGTATATAACGGCTGGGACGAGATGTTCATCGCAGGTCTTTCCATGGGCGCAGACGGCGGCATCGGCAGCACCTATAACTTCATGGCGGAAAAGTTTATCGACATCTACAACCTCTTCCAAAAGGGCGACATCCGCGCGGCTCAGGCAAAACAGCTTGAAGCCAACGCCATCATCTCCCAAGTCGTCCCTTACGGCACCTTCGCCGCGGAAAAGGCGTTGCTCGACGAGCTCGGCATCCCCATGGGCGGTTGCCGCAGACCTTTCCGTCCCATCAGCGACGAAGGCAAGAAGAAGATGAAGGAAATAGCAAAAATGCTGTAAACCCCTCTCAATCTTTTGACACAATCCCTCTTATGTGCTATACTAAGAGGGCACTTGGGGGTATAGCTCAGTTGGTAGAGCGCTTGAATGGCATTCAAGAGGTCAGGGGTTCGACTCCCCTTATCTCCACCAAACGTGAGAGTCGTCCAAAATATCTGATATATGTCGGTATCTTGGGCGACTCTCTTGTATTATTTGTCAATCTCGCTTAAAAATCTGTGCGAAATCTGTGTCAAACTTTTTAACATTCTCGCTTCCAAACGTGCTCGTAGCTACGGCGCTTGAACATCTTAGTTACGTCGGTAAAGTATTTGTCGAGATTGGAGTTCTGTTGTATGTAGCTATTTTTTTGCGATGGATCGCATGATTTTAAGCAATTTTCAATAAACTCTCTCACACTAAGGACAGTTATGTTAACATACGAGTAGCGACGTTCTTTACAGAGGGAAAATATGAGGACGATCATAAATATCAACAAAGACTGGCTGTTTTTTAAGGAAGAAGTGCCGCTCGACAAGGCATTCGACGGCGCGGGCATCAGGCT
>CALWRK010000017.1 GCA_944383935.1 uncultured Clostridia bacterium | reverse complement strand
TGAAGATAACAAAGGCAATAAGGGCGATTGATATGAGCGTGACCAAATTGAGCTTCCCGTTTCCGAAGGGATTGGACGAAAACAGCGAACGCTCCGAACGCATATTATAGGCGTGTATCGTCTGCGACAGGGCGAGCGTCATAAATGCCAGCGTACTGCCCGCTTGCGTGGAACCGCCGGCGTGCTCTCCGATGAAGTAGGCGCCCAGCGTGAGGGCGGCGAACATACAGCCCTGAACGATTATCCTCAGCCAATATCCGTGCGCGAACAGTCCTTCCGATTTGGGGCGCGGAGGTCTGTTCATTATGTCCTTTTCCGTGCCCTCCATGCCCAAGGCTATGGCGGGCAGGGAGTCGGTTATCAGATTTATCCACAGCAGTTGTATGGAGATGAAGGGAGCGCGCCGCCAGATTATCATAGCCAAAAACACCACGATTATCTCGCTTATGTTGGTGCCGAGCAAGAAGCCCACGACCTTTTTTATGTTGTCGTATATGCCTCTGCCCTCCTTGACCGCGTCCACGATGGTGGCAAAGTTGTCGTCCGTCAAGGTCATATCCGCCGCGCTCTTGGCTACGTCCGTACCCGTGATACCCATAGCGCAGCCTATATCCGCGGCTTTCAGGGCGGGAGCGTCGTTCACGCCGTCGCCCGTCATGGATACCACCCTTCCCTTCTTCTGCCACGCCTTTACTATGCGGATCTTGTTCTCCGGGGAAACGCGGGCATATACGGCGATATGCTCCACCTGTTCGTCCAGCTCTTCTTCGCTCATCTTGTCCAGCTCCGCGCCCGTGATAGCCCTGTCCCCCTCCTGCAATATGCCCAGTTGGGCGGCTATGGCAGATGCGGTGACCACATGGTCGCCCGTTATCATCACCGGCTTTATCCCCGCCTGTCTGCACACCGCGACAGCGTCCTTGACCTCCTCTCTGGGCGGGTCTATCATGCCTACAAGTCCCAGGAAAGTCAAGCCGCTTTCCACCCCTTCGGAAGTGAGCTCTTGCGGTATTTCATCCACCTGCTTATATGCAAAAGCCAGCACGCGCAGCGCGTTGGAACTCATCTCTTCGTTCACCTTGCGCGCGACAGCCGTATCTCCGCTTACACAGCGCTTTTCCAACTCGTCGAACGCGCCTTTTACTATGACAAAGTGCTTGCCGTCCATATTATTTATCGTGGTCATCAGCTTGCGCACGGAATCAAATGGCAGCTCTTCTTCACGCGGATAGGAGTCGAAGAGAACGTCCTTTTCCATGCCCAGCTTATGCGCCGCCATGATGATGGCTGTTTCCGTGGGATCGCCTATGTGCACCTCCTTGCCGCCCGTGAAGTCTATGGAACCGTTGCAGCAAAGCGCGCCCAATTTTATCATATATTTCGCCTTTTCCGAACAGCTGTCCGCGGCAAAATCGCGCTCTCCCTCGCCGTCGACGTACGTCTTGACTATAGTCATGCGGTTTTGAGTGAGCGTGCCTGTCTTATCCGAGCAGATAACAGAGGCGCTGCCCAACGTTTCCACTGCGGGCAGACGGCGGATAATGGCGTTTTTCTTCACCATTCTCGTCACGCCGAGCGAGAGAACCACCGTGACTATCGCGGGTAGGCCTTCGGGTATTGCGGACACGGCGAGAGATACCGCCGTCATGAACATCTCCATCACGTCTATTCCGGCGATAAGTCCCACTATGAACACCACCACGCAGGCGGCGAGGGCGACTATACCCAGATATTTGCCCAATTTGGACAGCTTCTTTTGCAGCGGCGTCTTGGTTTCTTTCTCCCCCGCCAAGAGTCCGGCTATCCTGCCCATCTGCGTATTCATTCCCGTACCCGTGACCACCGCAGTGGCGGTGCCGCTCGTTACGGAACAACCGGAGAAGATGCAGTTATCCCTGTCGCCCAACGGCGCATCCTCTTTCACTAGTGCGTCCGCGTCCTTGTCGGCGGGGACGGATTCTCCCGTGAGCGCGGACTCCTCGCTTTTCAGATTTGCGCTGACTATCAGTCTGGCGTCGGCGGGGACGAAATCGCCCGCTTCCAGCTTGATGATGTCACCGGGGACCACCTGAGTGGAAGCGACAATGCTCTCATGCCCGTTTCTGATCACCTTGGCGTGCGGAGCGGACATATTTTTCAGCGCGTCCAGCGCCTTTTCCGCCTTACTCTCCTGCACCAATCCCAGCACGGCGTTTAAGATGACGATGAGCAGAATGAGCGCCGGCTCTATGAACTCCATGGGATCCCCCTCCACGCACGCCACCACAAAGGAGATGACGGCGGCAAGGATGAGAATGATTATCATCACATCCTTAAACTGCTCGAAAAATCGTCGAGCCAAACTCTTTTTCTTCTTCTCTTCCAGCTTATTCTCGCCGAATTCGGCAAGGCGGGCGGCAGCTTCTTCCGAGTTCAGCCCTTCTTCCGCGTCCGTCTTCAAATCTTGCAGCGCGTCCTGCGCGCTCTTCCCGTGATATTCTTTCACTTTCCCCTCCGAGGCTTTTTTATATTTTCGCACGCGCAGGTAACGCCGATGTTAACCGCGCGTAAATTATTTGTATAATATATGGATGAAAAGAAAAATTTTTTCCTCACAACATCAATTATAGTATCACACATAAGCGCGTGTCAATAATTTATATACTCTCGTAAAAGGCAACTGTTTTGCCGCATAATCGCCCGTTTTGTCGGATATGCTCGTAATTTTGCACGGACGTAGATGTGCGCGAAAATTTGTGCTAATATGGCAAGTAAGATGAAGAGGAAAGAGTATATATATAAAAAAATAGCGCCCGGGATAAGCCGCTATCGCCCCTTCGAGCGCAAGCTGCCGCTGAGCATAATGCAGGATATGGATTTTTTCTTATTCCCTCTCAAACTGCTTTTTACGCCGATGTCCGGCGTATCGCGTGAAGAAGATGTGCGCAGCGATTGAATTTTAGTCGTTTTGCCGCCTTAGCGCCTTTTCCGAATCACGGGCAAGTTTCCCGATGCAAAAAAGCGGACATTTCTGCCCGCTTTTTCATGTTTGAAGTCGCCTATTTGTTCAGTTTTCCTCTATATATGCGGTTTTGGAATCCACCGCTTCCAGCCTGGGGTTGTTGATATTCGCCTGAGCCGCCGCAAGACGAGCTATCGGCACGCGGAAGGGCGAACAGGACACATATGTGAGTCCGATGTTGTGGCAGAATTCGATGGTGGAAGGATCGCCGCCGTGTTCGCCGCATATACCCAGTTTGATGTTGGGGCGGGTGGCTTTGCCTCCTTCTATGGCTATCTTCATCAGCTTGCCCACGCCCACTTGGTCCAGACGTGCGAAGGGATCGGATTCGAATATCTTCTTCTTGTAGTAGTCGCCCAAGAACTTGCCCGCGTCGTCGCGGCTGAAGCCGAAGGTCATCTGCGTGAGGTCGTTGGTGCCGAAGGAGAAGAACTCCGCCTCTTTGGCGATCTCATCCGCGGTGAGGGCTGCCCTGGGGATTTCTATCATCGTGCCGATGTGGTAGACGATCTTCATCTTCTGCTCTTCCATCACCTGCTCCGCCGTTTCCACCACTATGTTCTTTACATATTTCAACTCTTTCACGTCGCCTACGAGAGGGATCATTATCTCGGGCACGACGTTATAGCCCTCCTTATTCACCGTGATGGCGGCTTCTATGACCGCACGCGTCTGCATACGCGCTATCTCGGGGAAGGTTATGGACAGGCGGCAGCCGCGGTGACCCATCATGGGATTGGCCTCGTGCAGGGAGGTGATGGTGGCGGAGAGGTCTTCGAAAGTGATACCCATCTCTTTTGCAAGCGCCTTTATCTCCTCGGGCTTGGTGGGTACGAACTCGTGCAGAGGCGGATCCAGGAAGCGGATAGTCACAGGCTTGCCCTTCATCGCCTTGTACAGTCCGATGAAGTCGCCCCTCTGCATGGGCAATATCTTCGCCAGCGCCTTTTCACGCTCTTCGGGCGTCTTGGACACTATCATCTCGCGCATAGCCATAATTCTGTCCTCGGCAAAGAACATATGCTCTGTACGGCACAGTCCTATGCCCTCTGCACCGAAGTTGTACGCCTGCTGAGCGTCGTGAGGGGTATCGGCGTTCGTCCTTACCTGCAAGGCGCGATACTTGTCCGCCCACTCCATGATACGGGCAAAATTGCCGGTGACCTCAGGCTCCACCGTAGGCAGCTGACCTGCGTACACATTGCCCGTGGAGCCGTCCAGACAGAGGTAGTCTTTTGTGGTATACGTCTTGCCCGCTATGATAACTTCTTTCTTTTCTTCGTCTATCTTCAAATCTCCGCAGCCCGCCACGCAGCACTCACCCATGCCGCGAGCCACGACAGCCGCGTGAGAGGTCATGCCGCCGCGCGCGGTGAGCACGCCTTCCGCGGCATACATACCCTCTATATCTTCGGGAGAGGTTTCCAGTCTTACGAGCACCACCTTTTCCCCCGCATTCTTGCGCTCCACCGCCTCTTCCGCAGAGAACGCCACCTTGCCGCAAGCGGCGCCGGGGGACGCGGGCAAGCCCTTGGCTATGGGCTTGACGGCTTTGAGAGCCTTTGCGTCAAACTGCGGATGCAGCAGCGCGTCCAGCTGCTTGGGTTCTATTTTGAGCAGCGCTTCCTTTTCGCTTATCATGCCCTCATCCACCATGTCGCAAGCGATGCGGACGGCGGCGGTTGCGGTGCGCTTGCCGTTGCGCGTTTGCAGCATATACAGCCTGCCCTCTTCTATGGTGAACTCCATATCCTGCATATCCTTGTTCTTTTCTTCCAGCGTCTTGGCGATAGACACGAACTGGTTATACACGGCGAGGTTGGTCTGCGCCAGGTGATCGATGGAAAGAGGGGTGCGGATACCCGCCACCACGTCCTCGCCCTGAGCGTTCATTAGATATTCGCCGTAGATATGATTTTCGCCCGTGGCGGGGTTGCGCGTAAACGCCACGCCCGTGCCGGAAGTTTCGCCCATATTGCCGAATACCATGGACTGCACGTTGACCGCGGTGCCCCAGCTGCCGGGGATGTCGTTTTCCCTGCGGTAGATGATGGCGCGGTCGTTGTTCCAGCTGCGGAACACCGCCTTAACCGCCTCTACGAGCTGAACCTTGGGGTCTTGGGGGAAGTCCGCCTTCATCTCTTTCTTATACACCGCCTTAAAGCGCTTGATGAGCTCCTGTAAATCCTCTGCGGTGAGTTCGGTGTCCTGCTTTACGCCCTTGGCTTCCTTTACTTCGTCTATTATCTTTTCGAATTCCGATTTGGATACGTTCATGACCACGTCCGAGAACATCTGGATAAATCTGCGGTAGCAGTCATAGGCAAAGCGGGGATTGTTGGTCTTGGCGGCAAGACCTTTTACGGATACGTCATTCAGACCCAGATTGAGAATGGTATCCATCATGCCGGGCATGGACGCCCTTGCGCCCGAGCGCACGGATACGAGGAAGGGATTTTTTTCGTCGCCGAATTTCTTACCCACATCCTTTTCCACCAGGGCGAGAGTGTTGAAGATTTCCTCCACAATCTCATCCGACAGCTTTTCGCCGTCGTCGTAATAACGGGTGCACGCTTCGGTGGTGATGGTGAAACCGGGAGGTACGGGCATACCCCAAGAAGTCATCTTGGCAAGATTGGCGCCCTTACCGCCAAACAAGTCCTTTCTGTCGCCGTCTGCTTCCTTGAACAAATAAACGTACTTTTTAGACATAACTCCTCCAGAGAATTTGGATATTTTTTTGGTAATTCCATTATATATTAAATTGTGCGTAAAATCAAGAGTTACAAAGAAATATTTTTATTCTTCGCAAACGGTGAGAAAACCCTTCAAAGATTGCAAAATTATATCCGTCTTTTTATACAAAAAATTGCCCAAATCGCGCAGCTTTCCGCTCGGACGGGCATACCCTATCGCGGCAAGGGCGGACAAAAGGTATTCTTTGAGCGCTTCCGCCGCGTCCCCGTCCGAATAAGCCAGCGTCTTTAAGAAGTTCAGAGTGGACAGGAAAAGAGGGTGATTGTACTCCCCCTCCGGCTGCGTCTTTTCCAAAAACTCCGCCGCGGTGCAGGCGGCGTAAAATTTAGCCGAATCGCCGGTAAGCGAAAAAAAGCTGTCGTACACGTCGCACGCCGTGACGGTGGCTTTGTTCCCCTTCACCGCCAGCACATACCTTGCGAACGTGAGCGGAGAAGCGGCGTAGCGCAGCTTTCCCTTCGCGCTCCTCGCCCCGCGCACCTTGGCGCTTATCTTGCCCCTGCCGGACGCATAGAGAGTGACTATTCCGTCCGTCTCCGAATATCCCACGCTTTTCAGGCACAGCGCGTCCACAGTGACAAGTTCGTTCATCGCGTTATCTTCCGCCTTTGACTATATTTTTATACAACAGATAATACTTGATTTCACCCGTGGCAGCAAACAGCCGCCACAGCGTTTTCGCATTGTCCATGTTAGCCCTCCGCATATGTTATGTGCAAAAGGGCGAAAATTACTGCAAATTTTTCTTGTCGTATCCCAGCATACGCATGACTGAGCCGTCGTCGCGCCAGTCGGGCTTCACCCTCACCCACAGCGTCAAATACACCCTGCCGCCCGTGAGTTTTTCCAGCTCGAAGCGCGCGTCGGAACCTATCTTTTTGAGCATCGCGCCGCCCTTGCCTATGATTATGGGCTTGTGCGCCTTTTTCTCGCATATGACGTCCGCGTCTATCTCCGTGACGCCGTTTTCCTGCACCGAATATTTATTGATGTTCACGCCTATGCCGTAGGGCACTTCGTCGGATAGGTTGTACAGCGCCTTTTCGCGTATTATCTCCGCCGCCATAAAGCGCATATTCTTGTCTGTATACACGTCCTCGTCGTAATACCTGCGCCCTTCGGGCAGCACCTTGACTATCTCGTCCAACAGCATATCCAAATTCTTGCCCGTACGCGCGCTTATCGGGATTATCGCGGCAATTCCCTCCACGTCCTTATATCTGTCTATCCTCTGCGGCACGAATTCCGGATCTGCCACATCGCACTTGTTCACCGCCAAGATAAACGGGATGGGGGAGCAAGCCAAAGCTCGTATCCGCTCATCGTCATACTTGTCCGGTTCCTTGTCGCAAGCCAGCACATATATCGCGGCGTCCGCGCCCTCGTTCACACTGCCCGCTTCCAGCATCATGTATTCCGAAAGGGCGTTTTTTGCCCTGTGCAGGCCGGGTGTATCTATAAAAATCGCCTGAAATTCCTCTCCGTTCTTTTCGCCGTTGAGTATACCCGAAATCTTGTTTCTTGTAGTCTGAGGCTTGTGCGAAACTATCGAAACTTTCTCCCCCACCAGAGAATTCACCAGTGTGGATTTGCCCGCATTTGCCTTGCCCGTTATCGCTATAAATCCGCTTTTCATCTTTTCAGACCCACCATAGCAAGTACTTTTTCCTCTATGTCGCGCATCATCCTATATCCGTCCTCCGTCACATGGTCAAAGCCGAGAATGTGCAACACGCCGTGCACGAACAGATAGCCCATCTCCCTTTCCATGGAATGCCCGTACTCCTGCGACTGAGCCGCGCACACGCTGCGACAGATGAGTATCTCCCCCAGTTGATAGAGTCCGGAAAACTCGTCCAGCAGGAATTTCCCCGCCTGAGGGTCGCGCGGTTTGAGCGGCCGAATATAGTCTATGGAGGGAAAGCTGAGCACGTCGGTAACCTTGTCTACGCCTCTCTTTTCCCTGTTATACTGTCTTATCGTAGCCTTGCTTACCAACTCCACATCCACGCGATACTTGTTCGGCACGCGCAAGACGTGAAGGGTGTGCTGCAACAACTCGTCAAAGAAATCCGAGCGCATATTGTGTATGCCCGGCTCGCATGTCACATACACCCTCTTTTTTCTGAGTGCGGGCAGCTTTATCCCCACACAGTCCGTCAATTTGACATCCGCGTCGTCGTTGAGAAGGTGCTCTCCCGGCGACAGCATCAAGTCGCCCGACATAAAGTATTCCCTGCCCGCTCCGGGTATGAATTCCTCTTTGTCCCCCGCCGAGGGGTGTTCGGGAAGTTGGAAGTCCTCCTCCCCTTCCGTGAAAAACTCTTTCATCTCTCCTCCTTTGCTTTGGCGTAGTCTATGCGCTTGTGCAGCATACCGGGGATCACCTTTACTATGGTGTTTTTTATATTTTCCAAATCTTTTATGGTTATGTCCACGTTGTCGAACTGTCCGTCCGCCAGCTTGTCCCGTATCACCTTGTCCACCGTCTTTTCCAGCGCCTGCTCGCTCTCGGGCTGAACGGCGCGGGTCATGGATTCGCATATATCGCATATCATTATTATGACGGAATACTTGGTCGTGGGTGTGGGACAGTCGTATCTAAAATCGGCTATATCCACTATGCCGCCCAACTTTGTGGCTTTGGTGTAGAAAAACATTATGGGCGAATCCCCGTGGTGTTCCAGCGCCGCCCTGCACACTTCGTCGGGGAAGCGCATCTTACGCAGCTGTTCGTAGCCGTCACGCGTATGGCGGCGTATCTTCGCCACGCTCACCTCGGGAATGAGGTCGTCGTGGGGATTGTATCCCGTCTGATTCTCGCTGAAATACAGGGGGTCGTTCATCTTGCCTATATCGTGATAATACGCGCACGTCCTCGCCATATACGGGTCGAGTCCTATGGAGATGGCGCAGTTCTCCGCCAGATTGGCTACGTTCAGAGAGTGATTGAAAGTGCCGGGAGCTTCTTCGCTCATCTTGCGCAGTATAGGCTGATTGAGTCCGCACACCTCCGCCAGCTTGAAGTCCGTCCAGATGCGGGAGAAGTATTCGAACACGGGCAGCACCGCCGTGAAAGCGCATACCGCCACCACGTTTCCTATCACGCCCAGGGCGTACCCTCCGAAGAAGTTGCGCAGCGTCCAGCCGTCCAAAAGGGACATGACCGCGCCTATGAGCGCCGTACCCAGCGATACGGCTATCGCGCCCCATATGAGGGAGAAGCGATTGTATTTCCTGTTTATCACAAACAGCATGAAGAACGCCGTGACAAAGTCCACAACCGCGGACATGGCGAAGCTGAGCCCGAACTCCCCGGGCAGATAGAAGTACACGGGAGGGGCAATGCATATCGCCGAAGCCACCGCCGAGAGCAGCCCGCAATACAGCCCCGTGCGCGGGGAGATGAGTACGCCGGTGAGCAGCACCGTAAAGGCTATGGGTGTGGCGTAAGGGCTTACCCATGCCGCCATGGCGCAGTTGATGAGCACCGTAAAGGCTATCACCGGGAATGCGATAAGCTCCGCTTTAAGCCAAGTGCAGCTCCATGTGAATTGTTTTTCTCCCGAAAGATATATCATCATAGTGATGAACAGCGCATACATTACCAAAAATGCGGGCACAAACGCGAAGTAGATATTCGTAACGGCGAATATGTTCGCCCTGCCCAGCATGAGGCAGTATGAAAAATATACCACCAAGAAAGCTGCGGGCAGAAGTGCCGCCGCAGATATGATTCTGCGCTTGAGAATCGTCTTCTTTTCCGAGTCCATATACTCTCCTTGAAGCGGGGGATGTCTATGAAGAGATCTCCCTGTATACTTCATAGTATATATCCAAGGCGTATGAATTGTCCAGCTTTTTGACGTTTTTGTAGGTATTTAATACTTGTGCGCCCGCAAGTGATGAGAAATATTCCGTCTGTTTTTGCGCCGCAATCACCTCTATGTCCGCCTCGCTTATCTCGTAAATCTCCGTTTTTGTTTCATAATATGTGATATATGTCAGTTTAATCGGCGGGATCCCGGCATAATCGCGCGTCGTTTCCCGCCTTTCGTAATCTTCAAACTCACAGCCGCCGTCCTCTCCGAAAGTTATTCCGCATATATTTGCGAGAGTATAACTCACTTGCTCACCCGTGCGCACCCTCCTCGCCGCCGCCGCGGGTATCTGCGTCCTGCCGCCCACCCACACCCGCGCGACAACCACGCCGTCGGCGGGACAGTCTTCGTATATGTCCTCACCCTTATCCGTCTGCCCCGTCACTCTTCTTCCGGAAATGAGCAGATCCCCCTCTTTCACCACATCTCCCGCACTCACCTCCGCCGTACCGGAAAATACCGCTATCTTCTCCACTATCCCAGCTTGGGAGGCGTAGATGTTATCCCTCTCTTCGTTCACGGGCGGCTTTGCGTCCTGCATGATTACGTTGACATACAAAACGCTCCCCTCCGCCTTGACGTGCACGAACGCCGCGTCCTCCGCCCTTTCGTATATCTCCCGAGTAATCAAACCTTCGTCTATATGCGACCTGAGCACTCCGCTCCCCACCTTTTCTTGCACAATTTGCATTATTAGGGCGCGTGTCGACTCATTGTCGCATACGACTTCCGCCCTGAACACGAACAGCGAACAGATTATGGCGCAGGCAAGGGCAAGGACGCAGGACAGAAGTATCCCCGCGCTCGCTTTCGCCTCTTTTTTAACGCGGTATGCGCCGCCTTTTATGAGCAGCTTACACTCTATCCCCCGCCCTTTGAGCGCCTCCGTCGCCCTTTCTTCCAGTCGGGCGGGCACGCGAAAGACATACCTGTCCCCTCTCACTTCCCCGCGGGTGACGGGTATGCGCGCGCTGCGCAGCGCCCCGAGAGTCTGCGACGTCTTGCGCACATTCACGCCCAGAATGCTCTTCATTCCCACCTCACGATGAGGGCGTTACCGCGCAGGACTATCTCTTCCGCGCGCGTTTCGGACACATAAAGTCCCTCTCCTTCCACCACGATCTTGCCCTTTTTCGCCCTCACCTTCACGCATTCGGGGGAATAGTAATACAGCCCCCTGCACCCCTCTATAACGACCGCGCAGCCGGGGAACCACTCCACGCGGCAGGACACCTGCTTTGCCGCAAAGCCCAACTTTTTTTCCAATTCATCGGTAAACGCCATAGTAGAGGATATGAGGGCGGAAAGGGATTTATGAAAGTACGCCCGTATTTTATTTACGCGCCCGAAGCCTCCATTTCCTTGCCTATTTATCCGCGATGGTGTAATATAATAATATTGAGCGCGCGCTCGACGCGCAAATCGGAGGAAGTTATGGATCGAGTTAAATTTCGCAGCGAGATAGAAGACAAGTATAAGTGGGACCTTTCGGCGATCTATGCCGACGACGAGGCGTGGGAGGCGGATTTCTCCTCTTTGGTCAGGCAAGTCCCCAAACTGGACAGATTTGCCGGCAAGCTGAACAGCGCGGACAAGATTTTGGAGTGTCTGCGCCTTTCCGATAAGATGGGCATGACGTACGGGGAGCTGTATGTATATGCCCGCCAGAGGCGCGACGAGGACGCGAGCGCGGAGAAATATTGCGCCATGTGCGACAGGGCGGACGCGCTGGGAGTGAAGATAAGCGAACATTCCGCCTTCATCTCCCCCGAACTTACGGCTTTGGACAAGGAGTTCTTGCAAGGGCTGATAGAGAGGGCGGAATTTGCCGACTACGACTATCAGCTGAGCGAGATAATCAGGCGCAAAGAACACACCCTATCCGGAGCGGAAGAAAAACTGCTGGCGGGAGTCACTCTTTTTTCCGACGGTTTCCACGACGCCTTCAATATGTTCGATTCCCTGGACGTCAAGTTCAGACAGGTACGCGCGGACGACGGACATATGATAGAGATGTCGCACGGCATATACTCCAAGCTACTCTCTTCCGGGAGCAGGCAAGAGCGAAAGCAGGCGTTCGAATCCATGTTCGACGCATACGGAGATATGCTGCATACGCTGGGACAGCTGTATGCGGGCAACGTGAAGAAGGACTGGTTTTTCGCCCGCGCACGCAAGTACCCAGACTGCCTCGCACGCGCCATGAGCGGGGAAAACGTACCGCGCGAGATATACGACAATCTGGTAAAGAGCGTGCACGCCGGACTTAGACACCTGCACGCATACATGGCGTGGCGTGCGGAGAAAATGGGTCTGAAAAAGCTGCATATGTACGACTTACACGTCCCTCCGCAGACGGACTATGACTTATCCGTGAGTTACGAAGAGGCGTGCGAGCTGGTGAAAAAAGCCCTCTCTCCCCTGGGAGAGGAATATCTTTCCCACATTCGCGAGGCGATGGAGAACAGGTGGATAGACGTATACGAGAACAAGGGAAAGCGCACGGGCGCGTATTCTTGGGGCACCTACCTCTCCCACCCCTACGTTCTGCTCAACTACAACGGTACGGCGCACGACGTATTCACCATAGCCCACGAGCTGGGGCACAGTATGCACTCTTATTACTCCGACCGCGCCCAGCCCTACGCCAAATCGCAGTACGAGATATTCGTGGCGGAAGTGGCGTCCACGGTGAACGAGGTGCTGTTGCTCAAATATATGCTCAAAAACAGTTCGAGCAGCCAAGAACGGGAGTATCTGCTCACCTACTATTTGGATATGTTCCGCACCACTCTCTTCCGTCAGACGCAGTTTGCCGAATTCGAGCAAAAAGCGCACGAGCTGGCGGAGAAAGATTTGCCCGTGACCTGCGACAAGCTGAGTCAGATATATTTGAAGCTGAACAAGCTGTACTACGGCAAGTCGGTCATCTCCGACAAGCGCATAGCGTGGGAATGGGCGAGGATCCCCCACTTCTACCGCTCCTTCTATGTGTATAAGTATTCCACGGGGATCACGAGCGCTGTGAGTATAGCGCGCGGAATACTCGCGGGAGATAAAGTCGTGACGGAGGGCTATAAGAAATTCCTGTCTGCCGGAGGAAGTATGCCTCCCGCGGAGATTTTGAAGCTGGCGGGAGTGGATCTGACCACTTCCAAGCCCTTCGACGACGCCATGAAGGAGATGGAGGACACTCTTAAAATGCTGATTGACGGCGCGGAAAATTTGCGGTAAGATAAGGACGGAGGAGTTTTATGCCCGATAAGAAAGATAATAAATTGAATTTGCGCGTTATGCCCAACAGCTACGAGGCGGAGCAGGCGGTCTTGGCTTGTATGCTGCTGGACAACGAGATATGCACGGAGTTCCTCACCAAAGTGGTGAAAGAGGACTTCTACGGCGTGGCGCATCAGACCATCTTCGACGCGATAACAGAGTTGTCGCGCGAGGGCGGAGCGCCCGTGGACGTGATAGGCGTGATGAGCAGGCTCAACCGCAAGGGCGCGCTGGATTCCGTGGGCGGCGCCGCCGCGCTGGAATCGCTGGTGGACAGCGTACCCAGTACCGCCAACGCGGACTACTACCTCTCCCTCTTGAAGAGGGACAGTATGCTGCGCACCATCATCCGCCGTTCCAACGCCATAATAGACAGGGCGTACAGCGACGACAACGTGGACAGCGTGCGCGCCTTTGCCGAAGCGCAATTCTTCGACCTGAACGCGCAGGCGGCGGAGGGAGATTTGCAGCACGTCAGCGGTCCCATGGCTCAGCTTATACGACGCCTGAACGACATATATCAGCACAAGGAAAAGAGCGGCGGACTCATGTCGGGATTTGCCAACCTCGACTCCCTGCTCAACGGCTTCCTCCCCGGACAGATAATCATAGTGGCAGCCCGCCCCGGCTTGGGTAAGACGGCGCTAGCGCTGAATATAATAAGCAATATCGTGCGCCGCGACCCCACGAGCGTGATAGCGGCGTTTAACCTGGAAATGTCCGTGACGGAACTTGCCCAACGCATACTCGTGAACATGAGCGAGTTGAGTATGCAGTCCTTGGTCAAAGGGCAGGAAACCCCGGACGATTGGAACAAGATCTGGGGAGTGTCCTCCCTGCTGACCCCGTCCGGACTATATTTGGACGACACGGTAAACCTCTCGCACGAGGACATATTGCACAAGTGCCGCACACTTAAAAAGAAGATGGGTAAACTAGACCTCATCGTGGTGGACTATTTACAGCTGATGACGGTGAAAGAGAAGAAGAGAAATTCCTCCCGACAGCAGGAAGTGGCGGACATATCGCGCGGCATGAAAGTCATAGCCAAAGAGCTGGAAGTGCCCGTAATACTCCTGTCGCAGATGTCGCGTGACGTAGAGAAGAGAGAGGAGTTGGGCAAGGACGGAAACGCCGTGGTGGAGCCAAAACTCTCCGACTTGCGCGAATCGGGCGCGATTGAGCAGGACGCGGACGTGGTCATGTTCATCCACCGCCCCAAGGACAGTCCGGATGAGGAGATAAAGAACGTGCAACTCATCGTGGCAAAGCACCGCAACGGTCCCACGGGCACCCTGTTCTTCCGCTTCAACGGCGACAAGATGAGCTTTATCCCCACCCAAAACCAAGGCTCTTCCTTCACCCCCGCGAAGAAAAAGGAGGCTCCCGACGACGCAGGCTACGAGGATATCCCCTTCGACGAAGCGGATATACCGGAGGAAACTCCGCCCCCGCCGGACGAAGAGGAATGACAAAATCACGACAAAAAAGCCTTGAATTTTCCCGTTCAAGGCTTTTTCTTATAGTTTGACATTTTTTATATCTTCAAATCTCCGTCCTTTATCCAGCCCTTCTTGCGCATAACCTTGCCTATCGCCCAGCATATGACTCCCGGCATGATGAAAAAGAGAAAAGCTATCGCAAGCCAGAACTTCCACTGCTCCATGTCGCCTTGGATTATGCTGGCGTTATACGACTCTATTATACCCACAAAGCCGCAAGTACCCATACCGCCGCCGCTGGCTCCGCACATCAGTTTGAACGCTCCCGTGGCGAGGGGTCCGCAGATCATGGACGCTATCGTGGGCGGAATGAGCAGCTGAGGGCGGCGCATTATGTTGGGAATTTGCAGCATGGACGTGCCCAGCCCCTGGGAAATGATCCCCGCCCATCCGTTTTCCTTAAAACTGAGCACGGCAAATCCCACCATGTGACAGGCGCACCCCACCACCGCCGCTCCGCCCGCTATGAGCATGGCGTTTGCCTGTACGGGATCGCCGCCGTTCAATACGGGCGTCGCCACCGATACCCATATGGCTGCGCTGGACGTGGGCAGAGTGAGAAGTATGCCCATCACCGCCGCCACCACTATGCCCATAATTACCGGCTGTAAATTCGTGGCAAGGGCTATACCCGTGCCCAGCTTGGATATAAGCCAGGAAAAAGGCCAGGAAATATATGCTCCCGCGAGCGTTGCAAGGAGTGCCGTGAGGGGCACCAGCAAAATGTCAAGTTTGGTCTTTCCCGCTATGAGCGAAGATATCTCTATCGCGGTGAGCGCGGTCACATACGCGCTTATCGGATTGCCGGGAGAGCCTGCCGCCACCTTGGTTCCTATGGCGGAGATAACCGCTCCCGCGCCGTCCGAAGCGCAGGTGATAAACACGTCCGCCCATGCGCCCACAAAGCCCGCCACTATCGCGGAAAAAACCACAAGTCCGGGCGCTTTCAATTTGCTGCCCATACCCGCGCCTATGCCCGCGCCCATCATAACGGAGGCGATGTTGCCCAAAAGCGTGAGGAAATTGCCAAAGGAATTGTCGCCTATCAAACTGCCAAGGGTTTTGACTATCGTGCCCGCTATCAGCGTGACGAAAAGCCCCTGCGCCATGCCCGTAAAGGCGTCTATAAACCACCTCTTGGGCAGCCCTTTCAGGGCGGGAGCGCCCTTTGCCGCCCAAAAAGCCGTAAGGCGCGACTTTACGTCTTTTTTCTCGGCGGTTGCCTCAGCCGCGGCGGAAAGCTCCTCTTCCGAAGAGGGATTTTCCCGCCCCTGCCCTTGATTTTGCTGCAAATTTTCGCGGCAAAGCGCCGCGTCCTCCTCCCTCTCGGGAGAAGAGGATGTGCGTTCTTCTTCCATAAAACGTCCTCTTAAAAACCGTATTAGTGCGAAATTGTTTGCCGCGCACAAACGGCTTTATTTCGGACGCAATCTCCTTTTCATCACTCCGAAACTTTGCTATGCCAATCGGCACTTTTACAACATCAATCAATATTTATCCCGAGGCTTGCGCTTCGATCTTTTGCTATTTTACGGCTATCTCCACGCCCTCCGCGTCGCCATACGCCACCAGCCTGCCCCTGCGCGAAAGATTGGCTTTGTCGTTATCGCCGACGTGTTCGTCCGTATATGCGCGCGCTTCTCCCAGTGTGGCAAAGCAGAGCACATACACCACGACGGGACGGGAGTTGGCATTCTTCACCGCGGAAAAAAAGTCGGAAACTTCATACTCTTCCACGCCCGCGCCCGTTATGTCAAAGGGCTGGAAGTCGTATCCCGCGCCCTTATATTCTTCCCGCAACTCTCCCCCGTCCGGCGTACACGCGGCAAACGCCGAAAATACGAGTATAGATATGCACAATGCGAGAAAAACTTTTTTCTTCATAACTCCTCCGCTGTTCAATTATTGCACATTTTCCCCTCAGATGACAAGCGAATGGAGAAATTTTGCAAATTTAAGAGAGAATTGTCCTTTTGCTATGGACAACACGCGCGAAATAGTGTATAATGATACCATCAATTAAGGCAGGTGGCTATATGAAAGTAACGGACATTTCCGCACAGGAGCGGGAAAAGAGCGTAACTTATATCCAAGACGAGATCAAAAACGTCATCGTCAATTTCGGCGACCGCGACCCCGGCAGCGAGGGTGAAAACAAAGCGCTGGACTATATGGCAGACCAGCTGGGCGAGATGTGCGACAAGGTGGACAGGGATAAATTCCAAGTGGCTCCCCACGCCTTCTTCGGCTGGACGTACTTTGTCGCCGTATTCATGACCTTGGCTGTCCCGATATACTTCCTATCTCCCGTCATGGTCTTTGTATGCATCCTCTTCTCCCTTATCCCCATGATCTTCCAGTTCGTGCTCTACGCGCCCTTCCTGGATCCGCTTTTCGACAAGCGCGAATCGGGCAACGTCATGGGTACATATTCCCCATCCGGAGAGGTGAAGCGCCGCATAGTGATAAACGGGCATTCGGACGCGGTGTATGAATGGCATTGGCACTACATAGGCGGATACAAGATGTTCCTGTCCTCCATAATTTTGGTAATCGTGGGCGTCATATATATGTTCGCCATATCCGTGGCGGCGTGCGTGCTGTGCGGTCCCTTCGGAATGGTGGACGGCGCGAGCATCTGGACGGGCGTTGCCGGCATAGTGTTCGTACCCTTCTTCCTCGCCTTTTGGATGTTCGCCGATACTCGCAGAGTCGTGCCCGGCGCCAACGACAATCTGACCGCCTGCTACATGGCGATTGCCGCCGTAAAGGCGCTTAAAGACAACGACATCCGCTTGGAAAACACGGAGGTGGTGGCGCTTATCACCGGCAGCGAAGAAGCGGGACTGCGCGGCGCGACCGCCTTTGTAAAGCAGCATCCCGACTATGCGCGCGAAGAGGACGTGGAAACGGTGTTCCTCACATATGAAACTCTGCGCGAGCTGCAATATTTGGGCATATACAACCGCGACTTGAACGGCACGGTCA